>JAACVI010000480.1:0-1606 GCA_009992505.1 Myxococcales bacterium | reverse complement strand
TGGTCGTCGGCGTCATGGTGGGCGCCATGGTCGGTGGCGCGCCGTTGATGGGCGGGGGCGGCGCGCTCCAGTCGATGGCGTCGTCCGGCACGGGCGCGACATCCATGGTCACGGGCGGCGGTGGGACGTTCTGCGAGGGCTGCTGCGTCGTGGTCGGCGGCTCGTCCGACGAGGCGTGTCGCGGGTCGCTCGCCACGTCCACTTCACTGCTTGGCCCGCGCGGTCCGACGGCGGGGACGAAGGTGATGACGTAGCGCCCGGCGCGACTGAAGGTGGTGGTGCCGACGAAGCGCCGGGGCGAGGCCTGCACGGCGCCGATCCTCAGCGGCCGCAGGTGTCCGCGCTTCAATTCGAAGTAGCCCGTCATGCCCGCGTCGCCGCCCGCTTCGGAGGCGGGCAACACGGCCTCGATGGTCACCGGCTGCGAGGCGACGGGCGGCTCGGGCGTCAGGTGGAGTCCCGGTTCCAGCGCCACTTCCTGTTCGCGCGTCTGCAGATCGCTGGCGAGTCGGCCCAGGTCGGGTTCGCGCGGCGTGAGCACGAGGGCGCGCTCGAGGTCGGCGCGGGCGTCGGGCAGATCGGCTGCGTCCAGAGCGCGTCGCGCGCGTTCGGCCAGGGCGTGGCTGGCGTCGCGGCGGATGCGCAGCGCGGTCGGATCGCCCGGAGAGGTGGCGAGCACGCGCGCCGTCAGCTCCGTGACGTTGTCGCCCGGCGGTTGGTCGTAGCGCGCCTCCTGAAGCGCGCGCTCGGCGCGTGCGTTGATGCCATCCTCCGTCTGCAAAGGCGCCGTGGTCGCCGACAGACGCGTGACCAGCACAGCCCCTCCGGTGACGGCGGCGGCGCCCAGGATGAAGGCGCCCACCAACGTGGGCCAGCGACGCCTGCGACCGAGGCCCGCGATCGAGGCACCCGGCATGGTCGCGGGCGTGGGCCGCACGATGATGGGCGTCTCGTCCAGGCGTTGCCGTCGGCCCGTGGTGTGGGCCTGCGCGTCCGCGTCCCTCAGCGCCGCGGCGAAGCGACGGGCGTCGTCCACGCGCGCGTCGGGGTTCTTGGCCAGGGCGCGCATCACCACCTCGGCCACGGCCTCGGGCACGTAGCGTCCACCCGGCGTCTCGCGCAGATCCATGGCCGGCTGGTGGATGTGCTTCATCAACAGCGCCACCGGCGAGTCGCCCTCGAAGGGCGTCCGGCCCGTGAGCAGCTGGTAGGTCAGGATGCCCAGGGAGTAGACGTCGCTGCGCATGTCCGTGGCTTCGCCCGCGGCGCCCTCGGGCGAGATGTAGCGCGCGGTGCCGAAGATCGTTCCCGCCTGCGTGGCCTGGGTCTGATCGTTCCAGAGCAGACGCGCGATGCCGAAGTCGAGCACCTTGACGAAGTCGGGGTCGTCCCCGCGCTCGAGCACCAACACGTTCTCGGGCTTTACGTCCCGGTGCACGACGCCCATGGCGTGGGCCGCGCCGATGCCCTCGGCGGTCTGGATCGCCAGGTGCAGCGCGCGACTCAGGGGCAGCGCGCCGCGGTCGAGCAGCTCGGTCATGGACCGCCCGCGCAGATACTCCATCACCAGGTAGAGGCGCGAATCGGGCAGCTGCCCGAAGAGGTA
>JAACVI010000012.1 GCA_009992505.1 Myxococcales bacterium | reverse complement strand
ACGGAGGTGACGGCCATGGCCGCCGACGTCCACGGGCGCGAGGTCGTGCTCTACGACGACATGATCCGCACGGGCGGGTCGTTGCTGGGCGCGGCCCAGGCCTACCTCGACGCGGGCGCTACGGGTGTGTCGGCCGTGTGCACCCACGGCGTCTTCCCCGGCAACGCCTTGGCCAAGCTCGAGATGAGCGGGCTCCTGCGCGCCGTCGCCGCCACCGACTCCCACCCCAACGCGCGTGCCCTGGCCGGATCCTTCTTGCGCGTGCGCTCCATCGCCGGCTTGCTGCACGACTTCTTGATCCCAGGTCCAGCGCAGGCTCCGGAGCCATGAGCTCCCGCGGGGAGTTCACCGGGATGACCTTGCCGGGGGGCTATGTCGTCGACCAGAAGATCGCCGCGGGAGGCATGGGAGCCGTCTACCGCGCCACGCAGCAGAGCCTGGGCCGAGAGGTCGCGATCAAGGTCCTGCACCCTCACCTGGCGCAGAACGAGGGCATCCTCGAGCGCTTTCGGCGCGAGGCACTCGCCGCCGCGCGCCTTTCGCATCCGCGCATCCTCTCGGTCTTCGACTTTCACCTCGAGGCCAGCCCGCCCTACATGGTGATGCCGCTGCTCCAGGGGCGCTCGCTTCAGGACGTGTACGCGCAAGAGGGACCGCTCCATTGGGCACGCATGGCGCGCATCGCGGCGCAGGTGCTCGAGGCACTCGCCGTCGCGCACGACGCGGGCTTGGTCCATCGAGACATCAAGCCCGCGAACCTCTATCTGACGTCGGCGCCCGGAACGCTCGACGAGGCGCTGCTCCTGGACTTCGGCGTGGCGAAGCTGAAGGAGTCGAACGAATTCGACAGACTCACCCGTACGGGTGAGCTGGTCGGAACGCCGCTCTTCATGGCACCGGAGCAGGCGCGCGGCGAGGCGGTCGACGGTCGTGTCGACCTCTACGCGCTGGGCCTCGTCTCGTACGCGCTGGTCACGGGCAGGGTGCCCTTCCCCGACGAGAATCCGGCGGCGCTCCTGATCGCGATCCAGAGCATGGATCCGAGGTCCCTGGTCGAGCTCGTGCCCGGCGTGGATCCGAATTTCGCCGCGCTTATCCAGCGCTCCACCTTGAAGGATCCCGGGCAACGCTTTCAGACCGCGGCCGAGATGCGCGCCGCGCTCCTGCCCTTCGCCGCGCGCGCCGGGGAGGCCTTGAACCTCGCGGCCCCGCCCTCACCCCTGACTGACGAGCTGAACGCGCCGACGGAGATCACGCCTTCCCGCGACATGCCGCAGGCGCCCGCGGCGCGTGTCCCGGCTCGCGCCCCCCAGCGCACGGCGGAGTGGCAGGGCATGGTGCCCGCGGCCATGCAGGTACCCGCGCCGGCTGCCGTCGCCAGCGCCTCCCCGCCAGCGCCGGCGGCCGCGCGTTTCGCGGCGCCACCTGCGCCGAGCGGCCTCCAGACCAAACACGTGGTCGTCGTCGTCGGCCTGCTCGTCGCCCTGGCCACCGTGGTCATCCTCGCGCTGGGTGGGCTCTACTACTACTACGAGGTGCTCGACGTGCCGGCGCGACCTGCCGGAACCGTCGCGCCGATCGGCCCCGTGCCTGCGCCGATGGCGCCCACGCCTCCGTCACAGCAGTGACCTTGTCGAGGTAGGGCGGGGGCTGGTCCCTGAGGATTGATCACAAGGCCGTCTGGGCTTGTCTTGGAGACGAAAACCGCCCGGGAGGGTCGCTCTCCGGAGGACGGCGGCCTTGCACATGCGAGCGCTGGGCATCGATCGGTGGCGTGGCCGGAGGGCGCTCGCGCAAGGCCGCCTCGCCGCACGCGCCAAGTCGAGTGTGGGTCGGCGGGTGACTTGGCACGTCGGGAGCTGCCGCTGTCTGCTTTCGTGGGTTCAGCCGCGGTGCGGCCTGCCACATTGGGGCCGTCGCGGGTTCTTCCGGATGGTGCCGAAGTGGTCCGCCCCGCGAGACCCTCGAGCGTGGTGAGTGGAAGAGATTTCTGCCTCCGTCCGCCGGTAACGACCTGGCCCTGGGGGTCTGTTCGTTTGGGTCATGCCCTCCACCAGCGCAGGAGGCGTGACAGCCACCGCTGGCGCGATTCGTGCGCCACAAAGGCGTGACCCAAGCGAACAGACCCCGTCTGCGGGCCCAGCCGAATCTGCAAGCGATGTCCTGTCCTGTTCCCGGCCTTGGACGGACACCGACACCGACACGGATACGGACGATGAACTCTGCTTGCGATCGCACTTGTGACCAATCTTCAGGGCTCGTCCCCCGCCGTGGGATTGGGCTGGGGGCGTTGGCGCTCACCAGCGCGCCATTCCGTCTCGACTGCCGGTCGATGATCTCTCGGCGGGGGACGAGGCTCCGCCCTACAGACCATGAGCCGCGACGACTCCGGCTCGGCCGGGACAAGCCCCTGCCCCTACGCGGAGGCGCATCCACGGTGTGAAGGTCACGCCCCGTTCCCGCCAGGTCGCGAGTCGTTCGACTCACGGCTGCGTCAGGAGCCTCCGCTCTTGTCGCGCTTCTTGGCCAGCAGCTGCTCCGCGAGCGAGCGCGGCGGTGCGACGGCGGCGGGCTCTGGGCTCTCTTCGGCCGACGCTTCGGAGGTGGCCCCGCCCTTGGCTGCAGACGTGCGCGCGGCAGCGGCGGGCGCGTCGGCATACAACGGCGCCGCCTTGCCGGAAGACGACGCGCTCTGTCGAGGCTCGCCAGCCGTCGAGCGAGCGGTCTTCGGCGCGCGGCGGAAGCTCGGCAGGATCAACCGGCGCAGCGCGACCGACGCCAGCAGCAGCAGCATGGCCGCGGCCAGGAGCTGTCGCCAGAGTGGATCCCACGACGCGACCGGCGAAGGACGACGCTGAAAGACGTCACCGAGATCGTGCAGGAGCTCTCCGCCCGTGAGCGCCGCGACGCGCGCCAGGAGCGCATGATCCGTGGCGTCGCCCCTCAGCTCGTCGCCGGAGCCAGCCACCGCCCCAGCGCTCGCCACCAGCCCGCGGCCCGCTTCTCGTAGGGTCGCGAGGTAAGCACCCGGAGCGTCCGCGGAGAACTCGGCCTCGTAGCGCCCGGCGCCGGTCTGATGCAGCGGGATCTGGGCGTGCCCTCCGCCGGGGGTGAGCATGGTGAGCGAGAGGTCGAGGTGGTTCTGGTACTCGCCGTGCTCGTCCACGGCCTCGACGCGAACGCGTCCTCGGCCGCCGGTGAGTTCCATGTCGAGGCTCGCCGTCCCGCTCTCCGGGGCGCGCGCCAGATCGCGCGCCAGCTGACTGAAGAGCGCCTCGTAGCCGGCCCAACCGAGCCAGGGTCGGCCGAACTCGGAGCCCGCATCGGCCGCGAAGACCGCGCCGCGACCCACGCCGTATTGCCAGGTCGCCAGCAGCGGATCTTCCTCGCTCGCGTCGAGCAGCACCGTCGCACGACCCCTTGGTGTCAACACGGCGTGGCCGAGCAGATTCGGCGCGGCAGCAAAGTCGATGCCCGCGGTCGGCGCACCGGGAGCCGCCGCGGTCGCGCGGAAGCTCTCCTCCGAGAGGGCGGCCTGACTCGCCTCCATCGTCTCCTGCGTGAAGATGCGCGGCAGCTCCGTCATGTCGTCGACGATGTAGAAGCGCCCGCCGCCGAGACGCGACAACACCTCGAGCTCTGGCGTATCGGGCCCGCTGCCCATGGACACCACGGAAGTGGTGATGCCGTCGTGGGCCGCCGCCTGCACCATGGCGCGCGTGCCGCTCATGTTCTCGGAGTCGCTGCCATCGCTGAAGAGCAAGAAGTGCTTGAGCTGCGTGCGCTCGTTGCGCAGCGTGCCGTAGGCCTCGCGCAGGGCGACGTCCACGTAGATGCCGCCACCGCCGGGCGTCGCGTGGCGACAGCGGTTGGCGATCGCCACGGGATCCTCGACGGCGACCATGGGCTGGGTCCAGGTCACGCTGGTGTCGACGTGCATCACGCCCACGCGATCCTCGGGAGAGAGCAGCGAGGCCGAGCGAGCGGCGGCTTCGTTGGCGAGCTCGAGCTTGGTCATGCCGGAGCCACCGGGCGCGGACATGGAGCCGCTCTGATCGATGGCCGTGACCATCGCCAGGGAGAGCCTGTCGCGACGACGGCGCAGATCGAAGGTCGCGGGCAAGGCGTCCTCGACGGGCGTGTGCGCGTAGCCGCCGAGGCCGAAGCTCTGACGCGCGCCGACCATCAAGAGACCACCACCGAGGTCGTGCACGTAGCCCGAGAGCTCCGTGAGCTGTTGCCGACTCAGGCGCCGCGCGGACAGGTCCGAGAGCACGACGAGGTCGTAGCCCACCCACTCGGCGAGCGTGCCGGGGACCTCGCGCGGTCCACGCACGTCGACCTCGACCCCGTTCGAACCGAGGGCCGCAGCCAGCGCCGCGGACGCGCTCGGCTCGTCGGCCAGCAGCAGCACTCGTGACGCGCCGCGCACACGCAAGAACGCCGCGCCCTCGTCGTTGGTGGTGGAGGCGTCGTTCGCCGGATCGCGCGCGCGCAGGATCGCGTCGTAGCGGTGCACGCCTGCCTCGGGGGCTTCGTCACGCACGATGAAGACGTCGTCTCCTTCGCCCAAGGTGACGTCCCCACGCGCGATGGCGCGACCGTCTCGACGCACGATGAGCTCGGAGGCCGTGGACTGGGTCGCGCGCGTGTTCACGCGAACGGAGATGGGTTCGCCGGGGCGCGCCGTCGCGGGCACGCGGATCTGCGAGACGGCGATCTCGGGCTGCGCCTCTCGCTCGATGGGCAAAACGTCCACGCTCACGCCACGACTCTTGGCCGCGAGCGCGGCCGCGATGGCGTCGCCTCGGGTCTCGAGTCCGTCGCTTATCAACACCACGCGACCCGCGTACCCATAAGGCAGATCCGCGAGCGCGCGACGGATGCCGGCGCCGATGTCGGTGGCCTCTCGCGCTACCTCCGTGTGCGTATCCGCGACGGCGGGCCGGAGGCTCGGCAAGCTCTCCGTCGCGGCGTTGGCACCGAAGACCACCAGCCCCGCGGCGTCCTCACCGCGCATCTCGTCGATGGCGGCGCGGAGCTGCTCGCTGCGCGTGAGGTCTCCGTCGGCCACATGCGCGCTGCGACTCTCGTCCAGGGCGAAGACCACGGCCAGGCGATCGACGCGATGACCTATTTCGAGCCCACCCAGCGCCAGGGCGAAGAGCAGGGCGACCAGCGCCATCGAGATCTGAATCGCCCGGCGCCGACCCCGCGCGTACTCGCGGGGCAAGCGACGCAGGCGGATCATCACCAGCGCGGCCAGGACCAACCCGACGGCGAGCAGCAGCGGCGCCTCGAAGCGGATCATGCGGCGCCTCGACGCGTGGCCCAGCCGGCCTCGAGCAGAACGAAGACGAGGCCGAGGAGCGCCAACCAGGGCCAGCTCTCTCGATGATCCTCGGCCTGCGCGATGCGCTGCGTGCTGGCCGTGCCTCCACCCACGAGGGTGATGCGATTTCCGAGATCGACCTCCTCGGGCGCGTCGAGGTTGCGCAAAGCCGCGAGCTGCCGCCCCGAAGCGTCGACGCGATACACGCCCGGCTCGGCGCCAATGGGCACGAGCGCGAGGCCACCGCGGGAGCGCGCGTGGAGCTCGGCGCCGGCCGGCGTCGTCACGCGCACCTGCTCACCGTCGGGTGCGGGCACGCTGAGGGCTTCGCCCAACCCTGCCGCGGGCACACCCCCGCGCGCGCGATGGGTGCGGGCGCGCTCCAGCAGATCGCGAAAGAAGACGACGAAGGAAGGCTGCGTGGGCCAGTCGCTGTCGCCGGGATCGAAGCCGACGACGGTGGTCTCGCCGGCGGCGCGCTCATAGGCCGCCACGACGGGGCCCGCGTTGGTCTCCACCAAGGAGTGGGCGCCGGGCGCGCGCAGGGGACGCGCCGAGACGATGTGAACGTCGGCCATGGAGACGAAGCGCATGCGCGGATCGTCCTCCGCCCAGGAGACCACCCGCGGCGCCTCGGTGGGACTTCCGACCGCCAACTCGAAGGCGGTGGGGCCCGAGGGCGCGACCACGATCGAGTCTCCGGGCGGCGGCGCGTCGGGCACCTCGCCCGAGTAGATCACGAGGCCGTCGAGAACGGGGGCGTCGTCGTCACGCTCCGCCAAGCGCGCCAAGGTGGTCTCGAACAGCTCCACGTCGGGATCGCTGCGGAGCACGCGCTCGATGGACGCGATCCTGGGGCCCACGAGGAAAACGGGGAGACGTCTGAGTCCAGGGCTGGGCGCCACGCGCAGGTCGTCGAGCGGCTGCGCGTCGAAGGGCTCCGCGCCGGACGCGCCGTGGGCGTCCGCCAGGCGCACGCTGACGAAGGGCGCGCGCCCATCTGCGTCCGGCGGAAGATCGGCCGCAAGCATGAGCGACGTCTCGCCCCGTGCGGGCATGTCGACTCGACGCGAAGCGACGAGGGCGTCTCCCACGCTGGCGAGCACGTAGACCTGGCGCGGGGTCTCAGCGGTGCGGCCCAGGCGCACGAAGAGGCTGGCGCGATCGGGGTGGCCCGGGCTCGGATCCGCGCGAACGTCGAGCGCCAACAGGCCCGTGTTGTCGGCGGGCGCGCCGACGCGACGCACCTCGACGGGAACCGTGAGGCCCTCGACCGTGACGGGCGCGCTCTCGGCACCATCGGTCAACAAGAGCACGCGACTGCCGCGAGGCGCTCCGGCGAGGCGCTCCGCCGCGAGGGCCACGGCGGCGTTCAGATCGGCAGCGCCCCCTTCCACGTCGAGGACGTCCACTCCGCGCACAAGGGCCACCTGATCCGAGCTGAGCGCGCCCAGCACCAGAGCGTTTCGACCTGCCCCCACGAGCATGCCCCGCCCCCCGGGCGGCAACCCTCCGAGCAGACTACGCGCGACGCCCTGCGCACGCTCGAGCCGCGTCTGACCCTGCGCGTCGCGGGTCGCCATGGAGGCGGATCGGTCGATGACCACCGCCAGGTAGGCGCCGCTGGGCGCCGCACCGAGCCCCGCCGGACGCGCCAGTGCGAAGGCCGCCGCCAGCAACACCAGGATCTGCAGCAGCAGCGAGAGATGCGGGATCAACCGCCGCCACGGGCGCTCGGCGCGCAGATCCCTCAGCGCCGCCTCCCAGAGCAGGGTGGATCCGACCGAGCGCTCCTCGCGTCGACGCCTCAAGACGTAGAGCAGCACCAGGGGCACGAGCAGGCCCAACCAGGCGAGGGAGAGGGGCGAGAGGAGACGCAAGGCGCTAGCTCCGCAGATAGGTGAGCAGAGCGTCCTCGAAGTCGACGTCGCCGCCCACGCGCACATGCGACAGCCCGCGAGAGCGCGCGTAGCCCCCGACATCCGCGAGGAAGGCCGTCACCCGCGCTCGATAGGCCGCGATGGCGTGCTGATCGAGGGAGACTTCCACGCGCGTGCCGCGCTCCACGTCGACCAGCGCGAAATCACCTCCAGGGGTGGGGTCGAGCTCCTCCGCGTCGAGGATGTGGAAGATGGCCGGTTCGTGGCCCTCGGAGATCAGGCGATCGAGGGGCCGCCGAAAACCTCCCGGATCGAGCAAGTCCGAGAGCACGCAGACCAAGCCTGGACGTGGACGACGCGCCAGGAAGGCGTCGACTGCGCGGCCGAGATCCGTGGTGCCATCGACCTCGACGCTGTCCAGGTAGCGCAGCAGCTTGCCCACGCGCGCGCGCCCGCGACCCGGCTCGAGGGGACGGCCGACACCCGCGGCGAAGGGCACGACACCCACCCGTTCGCCCTGCGCCAAGGCGAGGTAGCCGAGGGCCGCGGCGACGCGGCGAGCGACGTCGATCTTCGGCGGACTGCCGACACCGAGGGAAGCGCTGCGGTCGATCAGCAGCGTGACGGCCAGATCCTGCTCGGCCACGTAGAGGCGCATCACGAGCTCGCCCAGCCGGGCGTACGCATTCCAGTCGATGCGACGCGTGTCGTCTCCGGGTGCGTACGGTCGATGGTCCGCGAATTCTGCCGACGAGCCCTTGGCGCGCGCTCTGCGGCTGCCGGACGCGGCGCCACGAAAGCGACGACGGGCCAGCAGCTTCAAGCGTTCGAGGCGCCTCAGGAACTCGGGCTCGAGCAGGGAGGAGCCGGGCCTCAGCCGCGGCTCATCCGCATCGACCACGACAGCCGAGCTCACGTCTCGTCCTCCGGGACGGTCGGATCGACCTTGGGCATGTCGACGGACGCAGGCTCGGCTGGCGCGGCTTCACTTGCCTCAGGTTCACTTGCCTCAGGTTCACTTGCCTCAGGTTCACTTGCCTCAGGTTCGCCGACCGCCTCGGGCTCCGCGGCCGCGACAGGCTCGCTCTCCGCGGGCTCGTTCTCTGCCTCCGGCTCCGGGGGCGCGAGGGACGGTCTGAGGGCGCGCCGTGCCTCGAGCAGCTGATCGCGATGGACGCGCATGGCGTCGACCTTGGTCGCGATGCTGTGGACGCGTTGCTCGAGCACGACCCAGAAGAGAAGGCTGAGCAGGCCGTACACGATCACGGGCGTCAGGATCTCGAGGATGCGCTCGGGGTGGCCGTTGTCCGAGATGCCGATGGCGACGAGCATGGGCATCACGGGCGAGATGTGCATGAGGGGCGGGATGCTCCGCTCCGCGTGGTTGAAGCTGTCGGCGTCGATCACGAGGGTCAGCAGCAGGGGCACGAGCAGCGCCCCGAAGAGCGCGCCGAAGGCGAGCACGCGAGCGGCGACTCCGTTCTTGAGCACGACGCGCAGCAGCGCCCCGAAGGAGAGCAAGCACAGGCAGACCGCCGTGTTGCCGACGGTGAACGCGAGGATCGCCACGTCGGCGCGACCATGCTGGTCGGCGTGGGGGAAGAAGAGATGACCGCTGGCGATGACGACGAAGGCGATGCCCGCGTGGGTCAGGACGATCAGCAGCGCGGCGAAGCGCGTGGTCGGCGCGGCGCCCGGCCCGAGGTTCGAAAGGTAGAGGCGCCTCAGAGGACCAGGAGGGCGCGCCGGTAGGATGCGCGGCGGCAGGGGCGGTTCGTTGGCGAAGAGACTGGCGAAGAAGAGCGGCAACATGCCCGCCAGCACACCGAAGACCACGCTCGCCCGGGCGTAGTCCCCGGGACCCGTGACACCGACGGTGGCGACGATGGCCGCGAGCGTGCCCGCGAGCGCGTAGAGCGACCAGACCTTGAAGGGAGTCGACCTGTCCTCGGCGGCGGGCCGAACGCCCGCCATGGCGCCGGCGAGGAAGAACCACACGGACGCGGTGACCACGAAGAGAGGCAGAAGAAAGGCGAGGCCGAAGGTGTCCCACTCGAAGAAGCGCTCTCCCAGCGCCTCGGCGAACCAGAAGGGCCCGTGCATCTTCAGCGCCCACGGGCCGTGGGCCGCTTCGCCCAGGCCGACCAGGGCCGAGATGAAGAAGATCCCCGTGGGGATGGAGAGCAGGAGCGCCAGCAGGATCGCCACGCGCGTCGAGCGCAGACGCGCGGAGAGCGCGATGCCGAAGGCGACGGCGGGCGCCAGCACGAACAACAAACCCAAGAAGCCGAAGGCCACGTGCAAGGGCGAGATGCCGCCGAAGAGGAAGGCGATGCCGACCACGGGCGCGAAGGCGACCAGCACGAGCAGAAGCGAGGCGAAGGAGGCGAGGAACTTCCCTCGCACGATGCGCCACGCATCCATGCCCGAGAGCAGCAGCGACTCGTAGGTCCTGCCTTCGCGTTCACTGGTGATGAAGGTCGCCGCGTGCGCGGGCGCCACCAGCACGATGACGATCAGCGCCAAGGTGAAGAAGATCTGGAAGACGACCTGACCGACCGTGGCGGGGGGCAAGCTGCCGGCGGCCATGGAGGCTCCACCCGCGAGCACGCTGATGGCGAGCACGCCCGTCGATAGATAGAGGAACCGGATGAAGAGCTTCGTGCGGAGAATGCTCAGCATCTCCTTGAGCAGGATCGGGTTGGCGTCCGTGAGTCGCTCGGCGAGTCGCCGCAACGCTCCACCCGCGCGGCTCACGCCGCCGGGAGAAGGCAGCTTCGGCGCCGGATCCTGGGCAGCCACCACGCTCGCGGTCGGAGTGGTCATTGCAGCTCTCCCTTCGTCACTTCGAGGAAGATGCGCTCGAGATCGTCTCTCTCCGGTTCGACGCGCACGACGCCATAGGACACGGCGCGAGCGACCAGCTCCGCGACGGTCTCGTCGCCACCTTCGAAGCTGAGGCGCAGCGCCCCGTCCGGTGAGACGCTCACCTCATGCACGTTCGACATGTCGAGGAAGGGCGCGCGTACATCGGCGGGCGGCCTGAGCAGCGTCATGCGCAGCGTGCGCCCTGGACGCAGACCCTTGCCGATCTCGTCGACCTTGCCCGCCGCGAGCACCCGTCCCTTCTCCAGGATCGCGACCGAGCTCACCATGTCCGAGAGCTCCGTGAGGATGTGACTCGAGAGCAAGACGGTCTTGCCCAGATCCCTGAGCTGCAGGATGAGATCACGCATCTCGATGCGCGCGCGTGGGTCGAGGCCGTTCGCCGGCTCATCGAGGATCAGCACCTTCGGGTCGTGCAGCAGCGTCCGCGCGATGGCCAGGCGCTGCTTCATACCCTTGCTCATGGCAGCGACGAGCCTGTCGCGGAGCGGTCCCAGATCGGTCAGCTCCATCACCGCCCGAACCGTGCGCGCACGCGCGGACCGTTCGATGTCGTAGGCGGCCGCGAAGAAGTCGAGGTACTCGATCACGGTCACGCGCTCGTACACGCCGAAGGAGTCGGGCATGAAGCCCAGGAGTCGGCGCACGGCGGCGGGATCGTCGACGACGTCCACACCGTCGAGCAGCACGCGCCCCTCGTCGGGCTCGAGCAAGGTCGCCATCATGCGCAGCGTCGTCGTCTTGCCAGCGCCGTTGGGACCGATGAAGCCGAAGACCTCGCCTTCGGGCACATGAAACCACACGTCCGTCAGCACGCGCAGAGCGCCGAAGCGATGGCCCACTCCTTCCACGCGGATCATCGCGTGCCTCCCATGGGCGGCGCGCTGCCGTACTCGGCAGGCTGAAGGGGAGCCGTCGGTGAATCGGGCAGCACCCGCAGCAAGCGCAGCTCGCTCTCGCGTCCGAAGATTCCGGCGACGCGCTCGTCGCCTTCGTTCTCGAGCCGTGCCCAGAGGCTCGGCAAGGGCGCTGTGGTGATCGATCCCGACAGGCGCGTCACCCCGAAGAGCGCGTCCACGTCGAGCTCCTCGTGCGGATCGAGGGAGAGCACGCGAGCGAGCTGCTCGAGGCGCGGATCCGTGTCGCCGTACACCGTGGAGTTCGTGTCCAGGCTCAGCGTCGCGGCCATGGGGATCACCGCGTCGGCGCCCGGCGGGACGTCTCCGACCACGTACACGCTGCCGGCTGCGTCGATCACGATCGCGCCGAGCAAGGCGCGGGGGCTCTGGTTCACGACCTTGGCCAGACGCGCGCCCTCACGCTCGAAGCGGATCGCGCCAGCCAGATCGAAGCTCGCGTCTTCGCGCAAGAACGCCGTCTCCCACAGCGCCATGCGCATATCGTGCAGGTGTGCGCGACCATCGCTGACGTCGACCCATTCAGGCTCGACCGCGTCGTCCGCCAGCGCCGGATACAGGCTTCCGAGGGGCGAGGGGTCGAGACTGAAGGCGACGGGGCGTGCGGCGAAGAGCCCGAGGTAGACGCGGGACGTGCCGAGGGCGTCCCCCTCGCGCAGCTCCGCGAGCTGCACGCGCCGGTAGCGCATCTGTGTGCCCTTGCCGATGTAGCCCACGGCCAGCAACAGGAAGAGACAGAGCGCGGCGACCAGCGGCGTGGTCAAGAGCGCGCGCATGGGCTTGCCGCGACGCTCGACCCAGCTGAAGTTCAGCGGACCGACTGCGAAGACGTAGAGCAGCAGCACGATCGCGACCAGGCCCAGGGCCGGCCGAAAGGACTCGTTGGGATCGAGGGCGGAGCGCATGGGCTGCGTGTCCGTGCTCGGGTTCCAGCCTTGGGATTGGCTGTCGTCCACGCCGGCGGGGAAGAGCGCAGAGTCGACGCCGCGGCGGTGTGGACGCGCGAGGATCGCCCGCACCAACGCGGTGGGTGCCGGCCCCGAGACGATGTTGGGCTCGGCCATGTCGTAGCTGGCGACGAAGACGCGACCGAAGCCGAAGGGCGCCGACAGGCCGAAGATCTCGACCGTGGTCTCCGGGCCTCCCGAGAGCGCGACCGTGGGCAAGGAAATGGGATAGAGCGGAGAAGGTCTCCCGTATCGGGCCTCGCCCTCGGCGTCGGACTCTTCGCGCGAGATGTCACCGACGAGCTGCCGCAGGTAGGGGAGATGGAGATCGCCCTCGGTGCGCGGAAAGACCAAGACGACACCGCCGCCTCGCACCCACGCCTGGAGGGCGCGACGCTCGGCGGCACCGGCGCGCTCGAGCAGTGACGCCTCGGTGACGAAGACCTCGACGCCACTCCAGCCGAAGGGCTGATCGGGCAACACGGGATCGCCCGTCTGGGCGGCCATGCTCACGTCACCGAGGGGCGGCGACACGCTGCGCACGCCGCCATAGCTGTCGTCGCGCTCGATGGACAATCCATCCAAGGAGGCGCGCAGGCTGATGGTCTCGGCCAGCACGACCACGCCGCGGGTGCTGCTGTAGGGCAGTCGGACGCTTGCTCGAGCGAGTTCGCGCCCCCCCGCGCGATAGACCAGGACAGGTGAGGTGAGATCGTCGCGCCGCATAGGGAAGAGGCGTGTGCGCGTGGCGCCGGGCGGAAGGTCGAGTCGCATGCGCCGCGGAGGCGTCTGGCCGCTGTAGGCGTTGGTCAGCTCGGCCGTTCCCGAGAGCGCGTGCGTGCCGCGGTTGTGAACGGTGACGCGCAGCATGCCGTCGCCCGAGGACAGCCCAATCGAGTCGCCGAAGATGCCCTCGACCGTCAGCTCCACGGGAGATCGCTGCGCCGCTGAGTGCGCGGGGTCGAGCAAGAGCACGAGGCTCGTCAGGGCGAGCAGCAAGCGCGTGGACGACGACCTCATCCATTCACCAGCGCGGCCACCGAGGGCGGCGCCTCCGAGACCTCGTCGAGCAGAGCGTCGAGGATGGTGTCGGTGCTGACGGAGTCGGCCTCGGCCTCGAAGTTGGGGATCAGGCGGTGGCGCAGCGCAGGCTTGGCCACGGCGCGCAGATCCTCGAAGGCGACGTGGGCGCGCCCTCGCATCAAGGCGGAAGCCTTGGCCGCGAGGATCAACGATTGCGCGCCGCGCACGCCCGCTCCGTAGCGTAGCCAGCGCTTGGCGGAGCTCGCGCAGCCCGGCATCGAGGGATCGCTCGCGCGCACGAGACGCGCCACGTAGCGAGCCAGAGGCGGCGCCACGGCCACCTCGCGCACCAGCTCGCGCATGCCGAGCACGTCGGGGCCGTGCATGACCACGGGCACGTCGGGATCGGCGTTGCCCGTCGTGCGATCGAGGATGCCGACCAGCGTGTCCTCGTCGGGCGCCGGGATCAGCACCTTGAACAAGAAGCGATCGAGCTGCGCCTCGGGCAGCGGGTACGTGCCCTCCATCTCGATCGGGTTCTCCGTGGCGAGCACGAAGAAGGGCGGCGCGAGATCGTGACGATGACCGGCGATGGTGACGCTGCACTCGGCCATGGCCTCGAGCAGGGCGCTCTGCGTCTTGGGCGTGGCGCGGTTGATCTCGTCGGCGAGCACGAGCTGTCCGAAGATCGGCCCGCGCGAGAGCTCGAAGCGCTTCTGACCGTTCGGATCCTCGACCACCATGTTGGTGCCGATGATGTCGCTCGGCATCAGATCGGGCGTGAACTGGATGCGCGAGAAGCGCAGATCGAGGGCGCGAGAGAGCGTGCGCACGAGCAGCGTCTTGCCCAGGCCGGGCGCGCCTTCGAGCAGCGCGTGACCACCCGCGAAGAGGCAGATCAGCACCTCGTCGACCACCTCGCGCTGACCGACCACGACACGCCCCACGGCGTCGCGAAGCGCCTCCGCCTGCTGTCCGAAATGCTCGATCCGCCGGTCTCGCTCGATCTCAGTCATGACTCGCTCCCGCCGACGCCGAAGCGCGGCTCGCGTGAGCACGCCGCGAGGCGCGCTCATTCATCGAAGTACGTCCGCACATGCTCGCGATAGTCCCGTGGGATGGGGTGGCTCTCGACGCTGCCGGGCTCCCCATGGGCGGGCGCTCCCGTCGCCGCCGTGCCTTCGCCGCTGGCGGATCCCGCCGCGCCACCTGGATCCACGCGCTCGAGCCAGGAGCGCGAAGGCGCGCCCGCGCCGATGCGAGGTCGTACGCGAGAGAGCGGTCCGTCGCCGCCCGTATGGACGTCGGTCTCGCCGCCCACCGTCCCGGCGCCACCGCCATGCCCTGGCCCACCCTGACCCTGACCCTGACCCTGACCCTGACCCTGACCCTGACCCTGACCCTGGCCCTGACCCTGACCCTGGCCCTGACCCTGACCCTGGCCCTGACCCTGGCCCTGACCCTGACCCTGACCCTGACCCTGACCCTGACCCTGACCCTGACCCTGACCGGGCATCGGCATGCGCTGACCCGAGCCGCCCACCTGCACGCGCAGATCATCCAGATGCTCGAGGGCGTCGCGCAGCTGACGCTCGTACTCCTCGGCGCTGATCTCCGTCGCCGCGGCCGCGTCGTCCTGCGCCTGATCGTTCTCCACCGCCTGCGCACGCGCCAGCGCTTCTCCCAGTCGCTGCCGCTCCTCGGGCGTGAGGTGGCTCCACGCCTCGCGCATGGCGTCGACCATGGCCTGGCTCAGCTCGGCGCCGCCCTCTCCGCGGTCGAGTCGCTCGAGGGCGCGACGTAGACCGGCGGCCTCGGGCATGGCCTCGGCGAGCTGACGACCGAGCTCGGCCTGCTCGCTGCGCCGCTGAAGCAGACGTTGCCGACGCAGCAGCGAACCCGCCAGCGCCTCGTCGCCCGCCTCGCGCGCGGCCTCGGCCCCTCGTCCCAGAGCATCACGCGCGCGCTGACGGTCCGCTTGTTCGCGACTGGCAGCGGCGCGCGTCACCTCCGCGTCGAGGGCCTCGAGGTCACGCTCCGCCACCGCGCGAGCCATGGCGTGTTCGTCGGACATGGCCTCCGCGGCGGCCTCCCGCGCCTGCGCGTCCCCGGAGCCATGCGCGCGTCGGGCCGATTCGACCTGCTCGCGCACGTGGTCGAGGCGATCGAGGGCCTCGCGCTCCTCGAGGCCGGTTCCGAGCATGCGCCTCAGCTCACGGGCGTCCGCCGCCGCTCGCTGAAGATCCGCGCGGGTCTGCGCATCGGGTGCGGATTCGGGCAGACGCTCTACTCGTCGCAGCGCCTCGACGTCACGAACCTGAACCGGATCCGTGCCCGGCGGGTTCGCGGCCAGAGCCGGCGGTGGCAGGAAGCAGGCCAACGCGCAGGCGACCACGGCGACGGGCCAGCCCCAGAGCTCGCGACCGCGGAGAATCGCCGGGCGCACATCCCTCGCAGCAGCGGCCTCGAGTGCCTCACGCGCTCGCGCGAAGGTGGTCGCGTCCATGGGCGAACGCGGCTCGCCCAATGCGTAGCCCGTGACCAAGGCCTGCTCGGCGCCGACGCGGATGTCGATGAAGGTCACGAGATCCTGAGCACAGGGCATGCGTCGCCACGCGAGCAACCAGCCCGCGAGAGGCCCGAGGACGAGCAACCCCAAAACCGGCCAGCGCGGCCACCCAGGCTCGAGCCAGGCGAGGAGCAACGCGACGCCCGCGACCGCGAGCGCGGCCAGGGCACCCACCCTGAGTGCGGAGCGAACGAGCAGGGCGCGACGAACGACGCGGAGCAGAGATTCGAGCTTGGGCATGAGCTTTCGACGCAGGGCGAGGGACAAAGTTCCCCAGCCTAACCCTACGTGGGCAGTCTACCCTTCCTCCCCTCGCAAGATCTTCCGGAATTCCAGCGCGCTGCGTGGCTCGACCCAGCGCGGCGAGGGACGCACTCCAGCCTCGCGACAGGCGGATGTCGGTTCAGGGCGCGGCGGCGAAGGCGCGCACGTGCTGGACCAGCGCGCGGACGCCGGCCTCGCCGAGGCGCTCTCCGAAGGCGTGATCTGGATCGTCGCGGCCCGCACGGATGACCATCCCGAGCGCCTCGTCCGTCTGGCTGGCCTGCCAGTTCGCGTCGCGGAAGTCCGCGAGCGCGACGCCTTCAGGCTCGTGCGGACCATCGCCCGCGCCGGTGGTTCCATGACAGCTCGCGCAGCTCATGCGGTAGAGGGCCGCGACCGCGCTCCCCGAGGCGGCCGGACGTGGCTGCGCCTGAGCTTGCTGGGGATTGGGCTGAGCCTGCGGCTCCTGGCCATGGTCGGCGGGCGTCCACTCACGGAGCTCCGGCGATGGAGAACAGGACGCCGAGGCGAGCGCGGCCAAGGCGAGGAAGCTGAAGCTGAGGTGACGCGGCACGGGAGGCACTTAGCTCGCCGGCCACGCCCGTGGCAAGGCGCCACCAGGCTTCCGCGCACGACATCCCGACGGACTCACGGTCCCGTCGTCGTCCCGCGCGGAAGGCGCAGCCAATGACTCAACCGCCGATCAGGCTCATGCCGACGTGCGCGTGCTCGTCGACGCCCGCGTCGTGGAAGAAGTGTCCGTCGGCCTTGGTGGCCAGGCTCCAGTTCAGCGCCCACGCCAGTTCGCGATCGCTGGCGCCCGCTCGCATCAGGTCGCGCAAGCTGGTCGATCGTCGCGAGGCCAAGCACGCGCGCAGATCGCCGCGCGCCGTGATGCGCACGCGGTTGCAGGTGTCGCAAAACTCGTTGCTCAGAGGCGTGATGAAGCCGACGCGCCGACCCGAGCCGTCCGCAGCCTCGAGGTAGCGCGCTGGCCCGCGCGGCACGGCGTCGGCGTGGGGCTTGGCCGGCGGCACGCGCGCGATGCGCTCACCCAGCAACGCCGCGACTTCTTCGGCGCCAACTCGTGCGCTCGCCGGCAGCTCGGAGCCCGCGCCCAGAGGCATCAACTCGATGAAGCGTGGCGTCGCGCCGATGCTCCAGGCGAAGTCGACCAAGCGGCCCGCTTCCTCGTCCGTCTCGCCTCGCACCAGCACGGTGTTCAGCTTCACCTCCATGCCGGCGTCTAGAGCCGCATGCACGCCCGCCAGCACGCGCCGCAGATCGCCACCACGCGTCAGCCTCGCGAAGCGCTCGGCGTCGAGGCTGTCGAGGGAGATGTTCACGCCACTCAGCCCCGCGTCGGCCAGAGGACGCGCCCGCTCCGCCAGGCGCGTGGCGTTGGTCGTCATCACGAACTCTTCCACCGCGGTCGTGCGATGCGCGAGCGCGACCAGACGCAGGAAGTCCCGACGCACCAGGGGCTCGCCTCCCGTGAAGCGCACACGCCGAATGCCCGACGCCGCGAGCACAGCGATCAGCCGCGCGGCCTCCTCGAAGCTGAGCAGATCCGGACGCGCCGCGTGATCGTCCTCACCGCCCGCGGGCATGCAGTAGACGCAGCGCAGATCGCAGCGGTCCGTGACGCTGAAGCGCAGGTAGGTGTAACGCCGACCCTGCTTGTCCACGAGCTTCGGCAGCCGCTCGACGCCGAACGCCTCGGGCATCGGCGGCGTGGGCTCCATCTCGGGCGCAGCCGTGAACACGGGCAGCTTCATCAGGCACTTCTTAGGCGCCGGAGCCCGCGCGTCAATCGAGCGCGTGAGTACGCGTTGGGCCACCATGGGCCGAGTGCTATGCTCAGGCGTGGCTCCGACGGCACGAAAGCTCGGCACCTACGAGGATCTGCTCGCGTATCCGGAGGACGCGCGGGTGGAGCTGATCCACGGATCCGTCGTCGCGGCGCCCGCGCCTTTGCCGCAGCATTCAAACGCACAGCGATTCCTGAGCCGAAAGGTCGGCGGCCCATTCCACGACGACGACGGCTTCGGAGGTCCCGGCGGCTGGTGGATCTTCCCCGAGGTCGACGTGCGGCTGAACCTGCACAACGTGGTGCGTCCCGACCTCGCCGGCTGGCGACGGGAGCGCCTCGCCGATCCCGCCACGCTGCGCCCCATCGACGTCGTGCCGGATTGGATCTGCGAGATCCTCAGCCCCACCAGCGTCAGCCGCGACCGCGTGGAGAAGAGCAACCTCTACGCCGAGGCTGGCGTCGGCTTCTATTGGTTGGTGGACCCCGAGGCCCGCATCCTCGAGGCCTACGCGCTGAAGGAGGGTGGTTGGCTACGCGTCGGCGCCTATGACGAGACAGCCACCGTGCGCATCGCACCCTTCGAGCAGGTCGAACTCGCGGTGGGTCGGCTCTTCCTGCCGATCGCACAGCCGCCCGACGCGGACGCGGGAGACGCGCCGACCGAATAGGTCGTGCGCTAGAAGCCGACGCCCAGGGTCTCGACGCTCACGACGTGTCCGTCACGGAAGGTCACGCGTCGCATCAAGCGCGTTGGACCGAAGTTGTAGGTCCAGGTCTGGACTTCGACGCTCACACGCACGACGGCGACGCCGGAGGCAGGATCGGCCGCCGCGGAAGCGTGATGGCTTGCTTGAGTCGCTGCGGCTGCCCGCCCCGTCGACGACCCATGCGTGCCAACCATCACCGCCTCCATGCGCAAAGAACGATCTGCGGGTTCGCCCCAAGCGGTCCGCACCCGTGTGGGCGCGTCGCCGAGGTGAATGGGCGAGTCCGCGCCACCCACGGCGCTCGGCTCGTAGCCCTGCCCCAAGGTCTCGATCGCGCTGATGGTGCCGTCGCGAAGCTCCACTCGCCGCATCAAGCGCGTCGGACCGAAGTTGTAGTCCCAGGACTCGATCAGGATGGTCACCGCCTGCGCCTCGAACTCATGAGCATAGCGGCTGCCCACCATCACCTGCTCGACTCGCTGCGACACATCCGTCGGCTCGCCGCAGCGCGCCAACAGCTCGATCCGCGTGTCCCCACGGTCGATCAAATGCATCCCACAGCGCATAGCCAGCGCGGAGGAGGGAGCGAAGGCCAGCGCCGAAGCGGCGACGAGGAGGGCGAGGAGACGAGCCATGGGCGTGCCTGCCAGAATGCGGCGAATCTTGGACGTGATCCATGCTGCGCCATTCACGCCGGGATGCGAAGAGCCCCCTCGCCGGGTCCTTGACACAGCGCGTCACGGCGCCTAGTGCAAGATCGTTGAATGGGGATTCAGCGTTGGAGGTGCCGCATGGCGAAGAAGCCGGCTCAGGGTGAGAACAAGGCCAAGAGCAAGGCCACCAAGACCGAGGCCAGCGGCGAGAAGCGCCCGGCAGCCAAGGCAGCCAAGGCAGCCAAGAAGTCGGACGCGCCCAAGCCGAAAGCGCCGAGTCAGCGCGCGCCGGCGCTGGGCAAGAGCCCGCGGACGGACCGGGTCGCGGTCGTCGCGGGTCTGCGTACGCCCTTCGCCAAGCAGTGGACGGCCTACAAGGAGGTCACGGCCCTCGACCTCGGTCGGCTCGTGGTGCGTGAGCTCCTCGACCGCACGGAGCTCGACCCACGCGAGGTCGAGCAGGTCGTCTATGGCCAGGTGGTGCCGAGCGTCAGCGCGCCCAACATCGCGCGAGAGATCGTGCTCGGCGCGGGCCTGCCCAAGAACATCGAGGCGTACAGCGTCTCGCGCGCCTGCGCGACCAGCTACCAGAGCGCGGTGAACGTCGCCCAGGCCATCGGCGCCGGCGTGATCGACTGCGGCATCGCCGGCGGTGCGGACAGCTCCAGCGACGTGCCCATCACCATCAGCGACAAGCTCAACAAGGCGCTGATCGGCGCGAGCAAGGCGCGCACGCCGATGGCGCGCTTCCAAGCCTTCCGAAACCTGAGGCCGAAGGATCTTCTGCCCGTCCCACCCGCGCCGACCGAGCCGAGCACCGGGCTCACGATGGGCCAGAGCGCCGAGAAGATGGCCAAGGAGAACGGCATCAGCCGCGAAGCGCAGGACGACTTCGCGCACCGCAGCCACACCCTGGCCGCCAAGGCCTGGGCCGAGGGCAAGCTCGACGACGAGGTGATGACCGTCTTCGTGCCCGGTCGCTACCAGACCTCGATCCGGCGCGACAACGTCGTACGTGAGAAGAGCGAGCGCGAGAGCTACGCACGACTGAAGCCCTGCTTCGATCGCAAGCACGGCACCATCACCGCGGCCACGAGCTCACCGCTCACCGACGGCGCCAGCGCGCTGTTGATGATGCGCGAGGACAAGGCCGACGCCCTGGGCTACGAGCCCCTCGGCTTCATCCGCAGCTACGCCTTCGCCGCGGTCGATCCGGGCTGGCAGATGCTGCAGGCGCCGCCCTACGCCGCGCCCGTGGCGCTGAAGCGCGCCGGTCTGACCTTGGCCGACATGGAGCTCGTGGACATGCACGAGGCCTTCGCCGCGCAGGTGCTCAGCAACCTTCAAGCCATCGAGTCGGACAAGTTCGGACGCGAGCAGCTCGGGCTCAGCGGCAAGCTCGGCGAGGTCGACCGCGACAAGCTCAACGTCCTCGGCGGCTCCATCTCCATGGGTCATCCCTTCGCGGCCACGGGCGCGCGACAGATCACACAGACGCTGCGCGAGCTCAAGCGACGCGGCGGTCAGTTCGCGCTGTGCACGGCCTGCGCCGCGGGCGGCATGGGTGTGGCCATGGTCTTGGAGGTGGCGCGATGAACGACACGAAAGAGCAAGCTCTGAAGATCGAACGGCGTGGCGAGGTAGCCATCCTTTGGATGGACGTGCCGGGCAAGCCCGTGAACACGCTGTCGAGCGACTTCTCTCAACAGTTCGCCGAGGTCTTCGACAAGCTCGAGGCTGACGCCGAGGTCCGCGCCATCGTGTTCGCCTCGGCCAAGAAGACGGGCTTCATCGTCGGCGCCGACCTCGAGCTGGTCCACGCCGCCAGGACCGAAGAAGAGGCGGCCACGCTCTCGCGCGACGGCCAGGTGGCCATGGACAGGCTGGAGGCCTTCCCCAAGCCAGTGGTCGCGGCCATCGACGGGCCCTGCCTCGGTGGTGGACTCGAGCTCGCGCTAGCGTGCGCCGCACGCGTCGCGAGCGACAGCAAGGCCACCAAGCTGGGCCTGCCCGAGGTGCAGCTCGGTCTCTTGCCCGGCGCCGGAGGCACGCAGCGCTTGCCGCGCCTGATCGGCGTGCAGGCGGCGCTCGACATGATGCTCACGGGTCGACAGCTGAACGCCAAGAAGGCCAAGAAGGTCGGGCTCGTGGACGAGATCGTGCCGGCCGCGATCCTGATCGACGTCGCCCTCGAGCACGCGAGGAAGCTCGCCGCGCGCGTACCCGAACACCGCGCGGGCTTCCTCGACAAGCTCACGGACAAGCACGCGCTGACCGAGATGGCGCTGACCAAGAACCCCGTCGGTCGCAAGGTGCTCTTCGACCAGGCGCGCTCCCAGCTGCTGGCCAAGAGCCGCGGCAACTACCCCTCGCCCGAGGCGATCCTGCGCGTCGTGCGCATCGGCCTCGAGAAGGGCATGAAGGCCGGCCTGGCCGCAGAGTCCGAGGAGTTCGGCCGCCTGGTGATGAGCCCCGAAGCTGCGCAGCTGATGGGCATCTTCTTCGCGACCACGGCCATGAAGAAGGACTCGGGCGTCGACGATCCGAAGGTGAAGGCCCGACCCATCGAGAAGGTCGGCGTGCTCGGCGGCGGCCTGATGGGCGCCGGCGTCGCCTTCGTCACGGCCACGCGCGCCAAGATGCACGTGCGTCTCAAAGACAAGGACGACGCGGGCGTGCTGCACGGCCTCGGCCACGTGCGCGCCGAGCTCGACAAGGGCGTGAAGCGAAAGCGCCTGACGCGGCAGGACGCCGACCGCCTGATGCTCGACGTCACCGGCACGACCGACTACTCGGGCCTCAAGAACGCCGAGGTCGTGATCGAAGCCGTGTTCGAGGATCTCGAGCTGAAGCGTCGCATGGTGCGCGACGTGGAAGCGGCCGCGGGCCCCGAGGTCATCTTCGCCTCCAACACGTCGAGTTTGCCCATCACCGCCATCGCCGAGGCCAGCGCCCACCCGGAGACGGTGATCGGCATGCACTACTTCTCGCCCGTCGAGAAGATGCCCCTGCTCGAGATCATCACCACGGACAAGACCGCCGATTGGGTCACCGCGACCTGCGTGGCCCTGGGCAAGAAGCAGGGCAAGACCGTGATCGTCGTGCGCGACGGCGTGGGCTTCTACACCACGCGCATCCTCGCGCCGCTGATGAACGAGGCGGCCTACCTGCTCTCCGAGGGCGTCCCCATCGAGCGCATCGACGGCTCCATGGTCGACTTCGGCTTCCCCGTCGGACCTATCAAGCTCACGGACGAGGTCGGCATCGACGTCGGCGCGAAGGTCGGCAAGGTCCTGGTCGCGGCCTTCGGTGACAGGCTCTCGCCCCCGAACGGCATGGAGCGTTTGGTCGCCGACGGACGCTCCGGACGCAAGAACGGACGCGGGTTCTACCGCTACGACGGCGAGAAGGGCGTGGACAAGAGCGTCTACGGCGTGCTCGGCGTGAAGCCCACGAACACGTCCGTCAGCGATCATGAGATCGCCTGGCGCTGCACCCTCGCGATGGTGAACGAAGCCTGCCGCTGCCTGGGCGAGGGCATCCTGCGCTCGCCACGCGACGGCGACATCGGCGCCATCTTCGGGCTCGGCTTCCCGCCCTTCCGCGGAGGCCCCTTCCGCTTGGCCGACAGCGTCGGCCCGGCCGAGATCCTGAACCGCCTCGAAGCATACGAAGAGCGCTTCGGCGCCCGCTTCAGCCCGGCGCCGATGTTGCGCAAGCTGGCCGAGTCCGACGGCAAGTTCCATCGAGAGCCCAGCCAGGGCCGCTGAGCGGCTTTCGTCCTCGCTTCCTCGGTCGCGGTACGAGTGCACCGCTCGGTCGGTCGCTGCGGGCGCGCTCGCTCATCGACCCCGTCTGGACCCTCGGTGGTGTCTGGGACGTGGGCGCACGGATCGCACCTCAACGTGCGGACGTGGGCGCGAGGACTTGTCCCGCGCGGAACGCGACGCAGGCGTCGCCGTCGCAAGCACGCTCCAGGCTCATGGCACAGGCTGGCACGCATTCCGCCTGGCACAAGGCTTGCGTAGGATGACTCCACCGCGGCCATGCCGCAGGAGGAGTGGTCCATGCGTCTCGTCGTCTCCCTCACGTTCTTGTCTGTGCTCGCGCTGATGCTGGCGCCCAACCGCGCGTCGGCGTGCGGCGGCTGCTTCGCGCCCACCGGGCAAGCCTCCGCGGTCACGGCCCATCGCATGGCCCTGGCGGTCTCGCCCACGGAGACGACGCTCTGGGATCAGTTCGAGTACCAGGGCAACCCCGACGACTTCGTGTGGGTGCTGCCCGTGGTGGCGCCGGACGGAGTCGAGGTCGAGCTCGCGGACGACGTCTTCTTCCAGGCCCTGACCCAGACCACGCAGGTCCAGCTCCAGGGACCGACCGTCGGCAGCAGCGGCGGATCGGGCTTCGGTTGTGGAGCATCCGGCTCGGCCGCACCCTCGTCGCGTGGCGGCACGGACTCGGGCGTCACCATTTATCAAGAGGCCACGGTCGGACCCTACGAGACGGTCATCATCGGCTCGGCGGACGGTGCGACCCTGGTGAGCTGGCTGCAAGACCGCGGCTACGCGGTGCCGGACGCCATGTTGCCGACGATTCAGCACTACGTCGATCTCGCCGCCAGCTTCGTCGTGCTGCGCCTCTCTCCCGACGCCGGCATCCAGCGCATGCAACCCGTGCGCGTCACCTGCCCGAGCGCTTCGGTCATGCTGCCTCTGCAGATGATCAAGGCGGGCGTCGAGGGTGATGTGGACCTCGAGCTCTTCGTCTTCGCCGACCAGCGCATGCAGGCCGCGAACTTCGCCAACGCCGTGGTCGATCAGAGCCGCCTCACCTACGACTCCAACGCGGGCACCTTCAACTACGACGCGCTCGCCGCCGAGGCGCTCCAGCTCAACGACCGCAACGTCTGGCTCACGGAGTACGCGCAGGTCTCACCCAACCTGGCGGGCATCCCGATCTACGACGAGACGGACTACAGCGCGGGAGCGAGCTACCCCGTCTCGGACTACGCGAAGGTGCTGTCCATCGTGACCAACCCCTACCTCACACGCATCCGCGCCTCCTTGCCCGTGGCGTCCCTCGATCGCGATCTGCTGCTCGTGCCCTCGCCCGACGGCGACCTGAGCAACTACCTCTACACAGACAGGCTCGCCCTCGGCGACGGAGCGACGTCGGACACACGCGTGGCCACGCTGCCCGTGCCGCTGAGCTTGCTGGGTCTCGGCACCGCGCTCGCCGTCGGGGCCTACCGTCGCCGTCGTCTCTTCTGATCACCTCCGAAGGTGAAGAGCTCGTCCTCGGATAAGTCAGGCGGATCGCGCCAGCGCTTCGCTCGCACGCGGATCGCGTCGTCCGCCTCGCCACGAGGACGTCACTGACAGCCGACGTGAGCTGTGGCATCGTCCGGCCGCCCGGAGGCTTATGTACGACGCGCTCCCTACATGGCTCAAAGAGATCCTGCCCATCCTGATCCTGCTGATCGTCGTGGCCGTGGTGATGCTACGCCTGCCGAAGCTGGAGCTCGGCCACTCCAAAGCGTTCATGCACCGGCGGCTGATGAACTGGCTGCCGCTGGGTCTGACCTACGCCTTCCTCTACATGGGTCGCTACAACCTCACGGTCGCCTCGGAGCACCTGGGGCATCGCGTCACGAACGAGGGCTTCGGCACGATCTTCGGCTGGGGCGCGCTGACCTACGGCCTCTCCTTCGTACTCAACGGTCCGCTGACGGACCGCATCGGAGGACGAAGGACGATCCTGATCGCCGCCACCGGCTCGGCCGTCATGAACGCGGCCATGGCGACCTTGATCCTCGTCGACTACCAGGGCGACCTCGTCATCGCGCTCTCCGTGCTCTACGCGCTCAACATGTACTTCCAGAGCTTCGGCGCCGTCTCGATCGTGAAGGTCAACTCCGCCTGGTTCCACGTGCGTGAGCGCGGCGTCTTCGGCGGCATCTTCGGCATCCTGATCTCCCTCGGCATCTACTTCGCCTTCGATGGCGGCGGCGCGATCGCCAAGGCTCTGCCCGTGCAGTGGGTCTTCTTCATCCCGGCGATCATCCTGGTGGGCTTCGCCGTGCTCGACTTCTTCATGGTGCGGGACACGCCCGGCGACGCCGGACTCGAGGACTTCGACACCGCCGACGCGTCGAGCGGCGATACCGGCCCGCGCCTTCCCGTGCTCGAGGTCTTCCTGCGCATGGCCCGGAACCCCGTGATCATCACCATCGCGCTGGTGGAGTTCTGCAGCGGCTTCTTGCGCAACGCCATCATGCATTGGGGCATGAAGTTCGCTTCCCAGACGCACCAGATGACCCACTTCGTGTTCGCCAACTGGGGCCTCTTGCTCTGCTGCGCGGGCATCCTCGGCGGCGTCGTCGGCGGCATCCTCTCGGACCGCGTCTTCGGCTCACGGCGCGGACCGGTCGCGGCCTTGCTCTACGGCATCATGCTCGCCGGCTCCCTCGGCGCGATCTTCCTGCTGAACACCCCGGCCATCGGCTGGATCGTGATCTTGATGTCCCTCGCCATCATCGGCGTGCACGGCATGCTCTCGGGCACCGCCTCCATGGACTTCGGCGGCAAGCGCAACGTCGGCGTCGCGGTCGGCATCATCGACGGCTTCGTCTACCTCGGCACCGCGCTGCAGGCGGTCGTGCTCGGCCACCTCGTGCCCCAAGGCGACGCCGCCCACATCACCAGCAACTGGTCCAACTGGCCTCTGGCCATGATCCCCGCGGCCGTGGTCGGCCTCGCCCTGACCATCCGCGTCTGGCACGCCATGCCCGAGCCCGCAAACAAGAAGGTCATCGAGAGCGCCTGATTGGAGTCTCGTACGTAGGGCGACGCGCTCGCGCGAGCCGGACTCAGCCCATGCGGAAGTCGCGCAGGATGGGCAAGGAGTCGGTCGCGAGCTGGTCGGCGCCGGCGATCTCGACCAGCGCCACCTGCGCCATCGGGAAGCTCGCCTGGGCCAGCTCGGCGCTCGAGAGCTCACACCCGAAGAAGCCGACCACGTCGCCCGTCTTGCCGAAGAGGGGAATCGCGCTGCGCCCAAAGGCGTCGTCGCTGAGCGTGGCGTCGGGCTTCATGGCCAGCTGCACGCCGGGAGAGGCCACGGGGAAGGCGTGATCGCGCAGCGCGGCGACGGTGCCCAGGAGCATGCCCGGGATGTCCCGTCGCGACAGATAGGCCACGCAACAACCAACTTCACGCAGCGCGCGAACATAATCGGCCGCTCCGGCGTTGGGCTCGTCGTGGACGAGGTAATCGCCAGCGTAGTAGCGCTCGTGCCAGAAGCTGGTGACATCGCGGACGAAGTCGGCCTTGGTGACACCACCCTGACGCAGTGTGTCCGAGAGTAGGGGGTGAACGTGGAAGAGCTCGAGCGCCCGGAGCCCTTCGGCTACCTCGGGGTAGTCGAAGGCCACGTCGTCGGCGTACTCGCGCAGAATCCTGAGAGTGCGCGGGCGCGTGTCGAAGAGCACCCCGTCGAGCCCGAAGATCACCAGAGGCGGTGGCCCGCCATCGGCCGCAGCGACCGTCGCGCGATCGTGGACGCGACCGAGGACATCCAGTTGATGGGGCAAAGGCGGAGGCAACACCAAGGCACGTTATCGCAGCTCTCCCCTGGTGGAAATGAATTCCGACCGCGTGGCGCACGCGGTTGCGCGATCAGAGCGGGCGCGCTAGTTTCGCCGCCTCGCGGGCCCACCGAGACATCGATTCGGGGAATGTCCACAGATGGCGCCAGCGCGAAATCGCCCGGATATGGGCAAAGAGATGACTGAACACGCCCACGACGAGCGCTTCGAGCGACACGGCGCAACGCCACCTGCGGAGCCTCGCGCGTCGCGGGAGCCTGGCCGAGCGCTCGGGC
>JAACVI010000479.1 GCA_009992505.1 Myxococcales bacterium | reverse complement strand
GTACCACCGCGCCGTGATCCTGCTGCGCGAGGTGGAGGGCTTGAGCTACGAGGCGATGTCCAAGATCCTCGACGTGCCGAAGGGCACGATCATGAGTCGGCTCTTCCACGCCCGAAAGAAGATGCAGGGCGCTTTGAGCGAATATTTGGCTGCGGAGAGCGTCTCAACCGACGTGGAATCCGGAGACCCCGAATGACTTCAGCCGAACACGAAGAGGAGCTGCACGCCTACCTCGACGGGGAGCTCTCCGAGGCGGAGTACGCCCGCGTGGAGCGGGAGCTGATGGCCTCGGAAGAGGACCAGGCGACTTTGCTCGTCTTCGGTCAGCTCGGAGACCTGCTGCGCACACAGGCCGCGGAGGCGTCCGCGGATCTGCCGACGGAAGACCTCTACGCCCGCGTGCGGGCGCAGATCGACGAGGACAAGCGCCTCGGACGCGGCTACATGCAGGTCATCCCCGGTGGAAAGGGACGATCCTTCACCGCCGTCGGAGTGGTCCTGGCCATCGCCGCCGCCGCCGCGCTCGGCTTCTTCGCTCGCGACGGGTTCTCGGCAGGCAGCGGGCACACCGTCGTCGCCGACGGCACCCAAGATGGCGGAGCGCCCCACCCTGTGGCTGTGCTCGAAGAGCCGACCCAGGGCAGCGAAGTGGTCGAGGTCGATTTCGGAGGGAATGCCGGGACCGTCTTCGCCGTCCCAGGCTCAGCGGGGCAACCCCTGGCGGTAGTCTGGATCGAAGACGAGAAGCCAAGTCTCTGAGCCGTCGGCCAAGGCCGTCTGCTGGGGACGAGAAGGAATGAAGACCATGAACCATCTGACGAGACGCATGCATCTAGCTCTGGTGGCCGCGCTCGTCGTGGCGTCGGCGCCGCTCCCCTGGCCCACCCTCGCGTTGGCTCAGGGCCCCGGCATCCCCGCCCGCGTGACCGTCGTGCTGGCCAAGGAAGAAGCCGGCGCGGTCGATCCCAGCCTGCGCAGCATGTCCGCGCTCTCGCGCCCGCCCTTCAGCGCCTATCGCTCGATGGCCGTGCTCTCGCGCCAGCAGCTCAACCTGCACACGAGCCAGCCCGTGAACGTCGATCTGCCCAACGGCCGCCGACTTCAGGTGGAGCTGCAGCGTGTCATGCCCGACGGACGCTTCCGCGTGCGCGTGTCCATCAACCGTCCGGGGCACCAGGACTACCTGCCGCTCTTGACCGTGGTGGCCGCCCCCGGCGATCCCTTCTTCGTGGCCGGTCAGGGCTACAGCGGCGGCACGCTGATCATCGGCGTCGAGCTCGGCGCCGCGCACTAGTTCCCTGAGAGGGGCTGGCCCCAGCCCCTCTCCCCACGGCGGGTGGCCGTGAGGCCCCTCTCCCGCTGCCGCTCGGCCTTCCGCCGACGCTGCGCGTGGGGGCCCTAGGCCCACTTGCCGTGGTCGCGCGGGCGTACTGGCAAAGACGAACGGTCGGGGCCCTGCGGCGAAATGGTCGTGGTCGCGCGGGCGTACTGGCAAAGACGAACGGTCGGGGCCCTACCGAGAATGGTCGTGGGTCAGCGTCCGGCGGGAAATAAACTGATCGCCTTCCTGCGTCGAGGCGCCCCGCTCGCAAGGCGCGAGGAGCGAGCATACCGGGGTATGTGAGCGACGAGCAACGCAGC
>JAACVI010000478.1 GCA_009992505.1 Myxococcales bacterium | reverse complement strand
GCAAGCCGACGAGTCGGCGCGGGCACTCTGGCAAGCCGACGAGTCGGCGCGGGCACTCTGGCAAGCCGACGAGTCGGCGCGGGCACTCTGGCCGTGTCGACGGCGCTGCTGCTGGCGCTCGCGTCGCCACGGACGGCGCACGCCAACGGCGTGGACACCAACGGCTTCATGTCGCGCTCCATCTCGCTCGGTGGAGCGGTGTCGGCGGACGTGCAGGACCCCAGCGCCAACTACTACAACCCGGCGGGCATCGTGCGTGGCGAAGGGCTGCGACTGATGCTCGGCTACAGCGACGTGCAGAGCCACCTGTGGATCAACGGCGTGGACTCGAACGTCGAGCGCATGGCGGGCCTGGACTTCGGGCTGACCGCGCCGGTGAAGCTCGGGAGCGTGGACCTGGGCTTCGGCCTGGGCCTGCACCTGCCGGACCAGCGCCTCTCGCGCACGCGCTCCTCGCTGGTCGACCGCCCGCGCTGGGAGCTCTTCGACACGCGCCCGCACAAGGTCTTCATCTCCGCCAACCTCGGCGTGAGGCTCACCCGTTGGCTGCTCCTGGGCGCGGGCATCACCTTCCAATCCCCGAGCGTGCTCGAGCTGAACATCCGCGGCGACGCGGACGCGCTCCAACCCGAGCGTCGCTCCCACCTCGAGCACGAGTTCCGCGGAGACCTCACCTCGATTCGCTACCCCGACGCGGGTATGCAGCTGCTGCTCCCCGAGGGCGTCTCCGTGGGCGTCACCTATCGCGGCGCGTTCGAGTTGAAGAACACCATCCGCGCGACGGTCGATGGGGACATCACGGGCCTGGGTGATCCCATCCCGCTCGCCTTCACCCTCGAGAGCATCAGCGTCTCGACCTACGTGCCTCAGCAGGTCGACATGGGCCTGGCCTGGCGCCCCGAGTTCTGGCCGCGCCTGCGCGTCGGCTTCGATCTCGTCTGGATCGATTGGTCCAAGCACTCGAGCCTGATCCCCACGGAGGACATCGTGCTCACGCTCGATCCGCCGCCGGGGCTGGGCATCAACGTCCCGAGCGAGATCGTGGGTCGACGTCCGATCGCCATGAACCTGAAGGATCGCTTCGTGCCTCGCGTGGGCATCGAGCTGCGCGCCCTCGACGAGGCCCGCTACGCCCTCGATCTGCGCGCTGGATACGTGTACGAGCGCACGCCCTTCCCGGCCCAGACCGCCGTGACGAACTTCATCGACAGCACGCGCCATCAGGTCTCGGTCGGAGCCGGCATCACTCTGCGCGGGCTCGAGCCGGTGCTGCGCGGAGGCATCCGCCTGGACGCGCACTTCAGCTACATGCGGGTGATGGAGCGGCAGCACGTCAAGGACTCGCTGGTGGATCCGGTGGGCGATTACGTCGCCGGGGGTCATCAATTCGGGGCGGGCGTCGCCGCGGAGATCGCGTTCGAATGACTCGCCTTCGCACAAGCCTGGCCCTGCTCCTGCTGCTGGGATGCGGCACGCTCGGAACGGAGACCGACTTCCCGGGCGCCATCACCACCAGCGGTGTGGGCCCCTTCCGTCAGCTCGAGCGCTACGAGACGGGCATCCCTCGCGCCCCGGCGGGTCAGGCCGTGGACGCGCACGCGCTCTTCGTCGACAGCGGCGCGGCCGCGGGCGGGCAGCTCTTCTACGCCGCCGCC
>JAACVI010000477.1 GCA_009992505.1 Myxococcales bacterium | reverse complement strand
GCTTCGCGTCGCGGACGTGCGCCCGGACGCGGGCTCGTCGATGATCTACCGCCTGCGCCTGCCGATCCCGCGCTGGGTGGCGCCGGGCACCTACTCCCTGCGTGTGCGCGCGCCGTCCTCGGGCGTGCGCGTGGGCGTGGCCAGCGTGCGCGTACTGGCCGAGGGCGAGGCGCCCCGTGTGGTGGTGCTGTCGGCACCGACTTCGCATGACATCGATCGCCTGCGTCAGCGCCTGCGCGACCTGGAGGGCTACCCGGCGGACGTGTTCGTCGTGCCCTTCACCCCGGAGCTCGGGGTCGCGCTGAACGCCACACGCGAGCTCGCGAGCTGGCCTCCCGTGCTGCTCACGGGGCGCCCGGGCCAGGCCGGGGTCGTGCGCGTCGGACAGCGCCGCGCGAGCCTCGGCCAGTGCACGTCGTCGCTCTACCAACGCCCGCAGGGAGACTCCGAGGCGAGGCCTTGGGTCGGTGTCCAGCCGCGCGACGCTGCGCTGGACGCACGCTGGAGCACGCCTGGAGCGCCGGCGCCCGTGCTCGCGCGACGCCTCGAAGACGGGGGCGTCCACGTCCGCGCGGCGAGCTGGTTGAGCGCACCCGCCGAGCTGCGTGTCGTCGTGCCCGAGGATGGTCGAGCGACCCGCATCGTCGATGCCGCAAGCACCAGCTGGTGGCCAGGTGCGGCGCTCTTCGCCACCGCCCTCGCGCCCAGCCTGGTCGCGAACGTGACCCTGGCGCCGGGGCAAGAGGCGTCCCTGACCCGCGGCCCGGCGGCGCCCCTCGGGCTGCGCCTGCACGCCAACCCCACCCGAGCCACCACGGACGACAACGTCGATCTCCGCGCCGAGACCACGCGTCCCGCGCAGATCGCCTGGCGGCTGGCCGAAGACGTGACGGCGGTGGGCGCACGGACCCACCATCGCTGGGCGTCGAATGGAGACGTGGAGATCCACGCTCTGGCCATCGACGCCGAGGGAGTGCCCGGGCGCGCCTCGGTCACGCTGCCGGTAGGCACGCGCCGCGAGTTCGTATGCTCCTTGAGCGCAGCGCCCTCTGGCCCGAGGGGCGCTCCCCTGGGCGCCCTGGGCCTGGTGATCTTGGCCGTCCTTTGGACAATCCGCAGGCGGCGCCACAGAATGCGGCCACCCGCGGGAATGAACCGGGGGTCTAGCGGGATTCAACCATGACGATGCGATACGCCACCGCCACGATGCGCGCCCTCCTTGCCCTCGGCCTCACCTGCACGGCCTTGGCGAGCGGCTGCGCCGCCAGCCCCATCCCCAACACGACCGTGGAAGACACGGCCGAGAACCGCGAGATCCTCGGCTTCATGGAGGAATATCGCCACGCGGTGGAGGAGCGCGACGTGGGGAAGATCCTCTCCCTGGCGTCACCCCACTACCTCGACGACAACGGCACGCCCCCGGGCGGAGACGACATCGACTTCGACGGCCTGCGGGGGAAGCTCCAGCGCTGGGCGACCGGCGTGCCCGACGTGCGCTACGAGATTCACTATCGGCGCGTGAGCCATCAGGGCGCGCGCATCGTGGTCGACTATCGCTACACGGCCAGCTACCGGCTCCACAGCGAGGATGGCCAAGACCATTGGTCACGTCGGCTGAACGACAACCGCATCGTGTTGGTGCCCGCGGACGAC
>JAACVI010000011.1 GCA_009992505.1 Myxococcales bacterium | reverse complement strand
ACGAAGGCGTCCAGGTGCCCCGAGACAGCGACCTCGGCCACGACCAGCGGCGACCAGGCGTAGATCGCGAGTCGACCCAGCGGGATCCGGCGCCGACTCAGGGCGGCCGCGAGCAGCAAGAGACCCGCGAGCTCGGCCAGGATGGCCGCCGCCTTGAGCGCGCCGACCGTGCGCAGCCCGACGGCAGCGAGGCTCAGGAAGAAGAGCTGTGCGCCGGGCGGATAGACGGTGAGCACGTCCTTGCGGTTGATGTGCGGCCAGACGGCGTCGTCCCTCAGGGACTCGAGGGACGCGGCGTCAGGCGGCGCACCGTAAGGGCTGTGGCCGGCGAGCTGCACGCGACCGTCCCACAGGTAGCGGTAGAGATCGCTCGAGAGATCCGTCGGCCACGCCCAGGCGCCGAGGCGGAACACGACGGCGAAGAGCAGCACCAGGCCAAGCGTGCGCCGACCGTCTCGATTCCAGAGCAAGACGACGGCCGCCGCTTGGAGCACCGTGAGCGCGAGCGCGAACCAGGCGAAGCCCGACGCGCCGGCGCCCTCGGGCAGACCCACCCACCACGCCACGCCCAGCACTGCGCCGAGCACGGCAGCGCCCCCGAGGGCGAGCGTCGAGACCTGGCGCACGCGCGCTCGTCAGCGCTCGACGGCGACGCGTGGCTGCAGATCGACCGACGTGATCTCGTCCGCCACGATCGTGACTTCGGCGCGGCTGAGCAGGACCAGCGGACCGCTCGCCTCGAGGCGTCCGAAGGCCTCCACCGTGATCGGCCCTGGGGCCAGGTTCGCCACGGCGAAGCGACCGCTCGCGCCGGTGAAGGTGAGCGCCGGGTCGGGCGCGAAGCCCTCGTAGTAGACGACTCCGTCGGTGCGATCGCCGTAGCGGATCACCGCGTTGGCGATGCCGAAGACGTCGCAATCGTGCACGGCGCCGACCAGCGTTCCTTGGCCCGGCGTGAGGGTCACGCCCGCCGTCGTGGCCTGATCCGTCATCTCTGCGGGCGCCGGCATCCACACCCAACCCGAGACGATGTTGCGGGTGTAGGCGCGGCTCGAGTAGAGCGATGTCGGCACCAGGCCGTCCGCCGTGGCGCGCACCCAGCCGTCGAAGCCCGCAGGGCCGACCGACACCGAGAGCACGACGCGGCCATCGAGGGGAGTGGCGACAGCCGTGCCGCGAGAGCCCGTGGCGTCGAAGGCCTCGAGGGTGGCCGCGGGTTGCACGCCCAGCGCGTTGCCGGGATCCGCGAGGGCGCGCGTGTAGCCCGGCAGGAGCAGGTCGGTGACGGTCGCAGGCATGGGCGCGTTGTTGCCCAGGCAGGCCAGGAATCCGTCCGCGATCTCCGTCGGCGCCGAGGCGGGCTCGGGATCGAGGATGGGCACTTCGGCCGCGGGACCGGGCCCGGGACAGCCCGACAGGATCGCGCACAGGGCGAGGGACGTGAGGGCGATTCGGATGGGGCTGCGCGGCATGGGTGGACTCTCGTTCGCGCACTGGCAGGGCGCTGTCAGGGGCGCTGTGGCACGACGTGGTTTTGCAGGATGCGGTTGATCGTCTCGAGATCCAAGGAACCGGGACCGAGCGCTGGCGGACCTGTGATGGACATGTGCGTACTCGCCGCGACCGGGCTCGCGGCCCGAGCCGTCGCGCCGAGCGGAGTAGTCACGGGATCATCGTAGATGCCGTCCCCATCGAAGTCGATAGCGACGGTGCGGTCGAGCACGTGACTCCGCCCGGCCCCGTCGACGAAGAGGAATTCGCCCGTGCCGAAGCCGATCGCGCGCTTGAGGGCGTTCTCGTTGTCGGGCACACCGTCGGCGCGCGGGTGACAGCCCTGACAGTCGCGCGGCTGACGCTGGATGGTGTGATGGTGAACGGGGTTGTGCTCGTTGCCGTCCCCCGAGAAGCCATCCGTGGTGAGCAGGGGCGCGGCGTCGACGAGCGTGTGGCCCGCCGCGTCGATGTGGCTGTAGAAGATGCTGGTGCCGACCGTGGGCGAGATGCGGCCCTGGGTGTCAAAGCCGAGGATCAACGCGTCGGAGACCACGCTCATGGCGTAGTTGCTGACGCGCCCCGCCTGGATCGCGCCCGTCACCTGGTTCATCGCCGACTGGCGATCGTCGCGCACCACGTGGCAGCCGAAGCAGTTCACGGTCCAGGCGTTGTGACAGCCGAAGCACTCCATGCGCCCTCGCCGCAAACCGAGATCGTCCGGCAGCGTCGCGCCATTGGGCAACCCGGGGAAGGTCGCGGCCACATCGGTGGGATCGACCGAGCGGAACCAGGCCAGCAGGGCCGCGCGGAACTCCGGATCACCCGCGTGCAGGCCGCAGCCCATCAGCGTGCGCGGGTTGAAGCGAATTTGCGTGGGATCCACGCGCTCGGAGATCTGCGTGACCGGATGATCCTGCTGGTCGAGCTTGCCGAAGAGGGTGAAGAGGCCCGCGTCGTTCTCCGTGATCGCGTCGACGTTGTCCGCGTTGCCACCGTTTTGACTCAGGGAGCGCCGGAAGAGCGTGCGGCTCTCGTCGGTGATGCGCGCGCCGGGCGTGCCGTGACAAGATTCGCAGCGCACGCGCGTCTCGAACTCGCGGCGCTCGGCCATGTGATTCGAGCCGTGGACCTCGGCGACGACGTGGCAGTCGATGCAGGCCATGCCCTTCGAGAAGTGGATGTCGGGCGGCGTCTCGTCGACGTCGTTCGTCCCGTCCTCGTCTTCGATGTAGAAGGGAAAGGGCTTGCCGTAGAGGTTGTACGCGCCCTGAGAGCGGATGTAGTTCGACTCGGGCCAGAAGACGGCGTTGGGCGGATCCTCGATGCCTCGGTTCACGCCCCCGATGCGCATGTCGCCCTCGGGCTCCGAGCGCTCGCGCACGCCCTGGATCAGGAGGCCGCGCTGCAGATGCGCGTGGTGGCAGTGGTTGCATTGCGAGTCGGGGATCAAGAGCGTGAGTCGGTGAAGCGCGCCGTGTCCGGTCTCGTCGCGTGCCTGGCTGACGTCGGCGGTGCGCGGGCGTCCGTCGTTCTCGGTCACGAGGTGACAGGCGTTGCAGCCGGACGAGGTGTACTTGCCGGGCACGTCCGCGCCGTCGCGCGACAGATGGCACTCCACGCACAGCTGCCCCATGGTCGTGAAGTAGCTCTGAGCGAGCTCACCCGTAGGGGTGGTGACGCCATCGCCCTCGTCAGGCAGACGAGAGAGCGAGGCGACCTCACCGCGCTCCGTGCCGGGATAGGCGTCCGTGACGTCGCGCACCGCGAAGTGCGCGTCGCGATCCGTGAGGCCACCGAAGTACAGGCCGCCGGCGAGCTGGCCGCTCAAGGTGGCGTGCGTCGACAGCTCGCTGTTGGACAGGATGCGGGTGTGGCAGTTGCCGCCGCCTCGCGTGGCCGAACCGCAGGTGCGCGCGGCGATGCGGTAGTCCGACGGATTGAGAAACTGGAGCAGCGCCGGATCGAGCTCGTCGAGCTCGGCCAGGGTCGCACCGCGCAGGATCCGGCCCCCGGGCAGGCGCCCACCTGGGCTCGAAGGATTGAACGAGACGCTCGTGGTGACGTGCGCCAAGCTCTTGGTCGTCGCGTTGCGGTCGCCTCCGTGGCAGTCGACGCAGTCGAGGGGGTCGCCTCCGTAGTGCGCGTGCTCAATGCGACCGTGACAGGAGTCGAGGCTGCAACCGAGTCGGCCCGTCGGCGTGATGTCCGAGGGCGCGTTGCAGGCGCACAGCACCAACGCCATCAAGATGACGAGCGACGCCTGGATTTCGTGCAGCTTTCCCAAGGTTCCCGTGCGAGCGGCGGGACGCCACGGCCCGCGGACAAGCCTACCTGCCTGGAGCGCATGTGCCTGCGTCAGGACGCCTCTTAATTGATCGTGCGCAAGCCGAGAGCGCCCAATTCAACGATGCGCATCGTTCACGGATGCGTCTTGGGCCAGCGAAGCCACACGCAATCCAGGACCTCGTCCGAGAGCAGTCGCTCACACATGGGAAAGAGCTCGCTCTCCTCGAACCTGATGTGGTCATGGAGAAGCTGCGCGAAGGCGCGTGCCATGGACGCATCGCCATCCCGAGCGGCCCCGACGTGACGACGAAGGGTGGCGTGATCGTCGACCACTCGATCCACGAGAGCCGGCGCCCCGAGGCGCAGGTGCGGCAGGAGCAGCTCCTCCTCGACTCGGAAGTGCGGCTCGAGCTCGGCGTCGAAGCGTTCGGCGAGCGTCAGGCCCGCGGCGGGTGTCCACCGCTGGCTCTGATCGCGGACGGTGCGCGCGAGGACCAGCCCTTGGTGGTGGTCCGAGGAGAGACCTTGGAGTCGAGGATCTCGCTTCATCGTCCGGTGGTGAAAGCAGGGATCATGCCGGCGCGTCCATGCCCCGAAGCTTGCGCCACAGTGTGTTGCGGGCGAGCAGCTCGAGGGCGACACCTTCACCCACGTGCACCTCGAGAATCACGTCCTGAGGCCACGCTTCGCCGCTTCCTGAAGCGCCGGGATCGCGCCCGAGCCGTGGCCTCACTCGATGGTCGAGTCGGTCACGACGATGGGCGTGTCGTCGTGGTTCGAGATCTGCGGGTAGGTCGGATACCAGGATCCGCCCGTGTTGCCGGTGATCGTCGACTTGTCGATGCGGATGTCGCCCGTGTGGTCGTTGCTGACGAAGAAGATGGCGCTGCCGTGCTGCACCACGTCGTTGTGCTGGATGAGCGTGCCGCAGATGGACAGCGTCATCGTGTTGCCGTCGTTGTAGATGGCGCCGCCGCTGCCACCTCCAGGGGTGCCCGCGGTCATGGGGTTGCCACCGTTTCCGATGGCGTGGTTGTAGGCGAAGTTGCTGTTCAGGATCGTCCAGGACGTGCCGATGCTGCTGATGCCGCCGCCGTTGGAGCAGGTGTTTCCGTAGCCCTCGGCGCCACCGAAGGTCGTGTTCGTGACGTAGACGGGCAGTCCGTCGAACTGGCTGAAGACGCGGATGCCCGCGCCGCCCACGTCGGGTCCCGTGTCCGCGCACACGTTGTTGAAGAAGCGCGAGTTGACGACCTTGAAGCGCCCGCCGCGCACCCAGACGGCGCCGCCGCCGTCGTACTCGGTCTCGGAGCGCGAGTCGGCGTCGAGGAAGGTCAGGTTCTGCACCGTGAGCTGGGGCGAGTCCTGATTGTCGCAGTGCGACGTGGTCCAGACCTGATCGGAGTCGCAGGTGTTCATATACAGGATGCGCGTCGTCCCGCCGCCGCTGAGCGTCACCAGACCACCGCCGTCGATTACGATGCGAGGGCCCGTGTCGTTGAAGATCTTCGCCGGCCGGTCGAGGGTGATGGTGATGGGATCGGGACCGCAGTCGAAGGTGATGACGCCGCCGAGGGCCACGGCCGCGACCACGGCGTCGCCGCTGCAGCTCGCGGGCGTGCCGTCGCCGATGACGTGATCGGGCGAGGAGACGTCCTCGGGACCGGCCTCGGGCGGGATGGCGCAGGGCGCGGCGGGGTTGCCCGCCGGAGGTCCGGCCTCGGGATCGGTCAGCGGGTTGCTGGCGTCCACGCTGCCCGCGTCGCGACCACCGGCGTCCGTGCGCGGTCTCGCGCTGTCCGTCCGGCCACCGTCCGAGACGCTCGAGTCGGCCGTGGAGGATGTCCCGCCGCCACAGGCCACGATCGTGAACGACAAGATCCCCAAGAGCAGCCGAATGCGCATGCCATGCCTCCAACGGCCCGCGTGTCGCGAGGCCCCGGGAGAGTGTAGCCGGTTGTCGCGTCCCGATGCAGGGGTGGGTCCCGTGTCAGCGATCGCGGCGGGGTACGGTGCGTCGCCAGGCCAGACCGAGGAGCAAGAGCAACAGGCTCGAAGCTCCGGAAGGCGCCTCGGCCGGAGCCAAGCGGCAGCCGCATCCGCCGTGCGCCGCACCTGGATCGACCCCCGCGTCGGCCGAAGAGCCGCCGTCATCCACCACGCCGCCGTCGTCGAGCGCGCCAGCGTCGAGGTCCGGAGCCGCCGCGCAATGGGCGCCGTCGGCGTCCTCCACGCAACCCGCCGCGCAGGTCGTAGTCATGCCGAGATCGCCCATGACGCAGCTGCCGAAGGTCGAGGCGTCGACGCACACGCTGACGGCTCCACTCGCGCAGCCGGCGAAGACGCAGGCGCCCGCGCGGCACGCGTCCCCGGCACCGCAGGCGACGCGCGAGCAATCCGCCATCACGATCGAGTCGCCATCGCATCCGGGCATGCAGCCGCAACCCGAGTCAGCGAAACCCGCGGCGGGGCTGCCGGCGAGGCGCGCGTTGGTCATCGGTCCGTAGGCTCCGTCCTCGGCGATGGGGTCGCCCGGGTTGTTCACGTTCCACAGGTGCTGAAAGGCGCGGATGGCGTCCGAGCGCAGGTCCATGCCCGGGCAATCGAAGTGCACCGGATCGCTGCTGCCGAGCCAGACGCAGCCCTGGGCCTCGAGGGCCGACTGGGCGGCCGCGTGGTTCGAGACGTCGATGGCGCGCCCGCTCTGGTGGTTGCTGGTCCCTGGCGTGGCCGCGAGTCCGCAGCCTCCGGAGTTGTAGAGCACGTACTGGTCGGCGACCGTGCGGAAGGCCGAGGTGATCTGGAGCGGGGTCCGGTCGGCGGCGGCCTGGATCGCGTCGCGCGCGGAGGCCTGCACGAAGGCGTAGACGCGCGAGGAGGTCAGCGTGATGTTGGGATAGGGAGCGAAGCGCACGAAGGCGCCCGGATGCGTGCAGCTCTGGGCCTCGGCCAGCTGCGCCGAGATGCCCTCGATGCCCGCGGTGGAGCAAGCGCCACGCGCCGCGATGTCCGCGACCGTCTGTGCGCTCGCGGCGGACGTGACGAGCGGCGACACACCCGTCAGGAATAGCGCGACCAGAGCCGTGACGGAAATCGAGCGCGAGGTGATCACGCGCCGACTATGCCATCAACGTCAGCGGACTTGCACCAGGGTCGGCCGGTCGGCCTCTTCGGGCAGGATGGCCTTCCAGCCGACGGGCAAGGCGGGGGAGGTCATGTCGAAGAGCCGACGCGCGTCCCTGGGCGAGAGGTTCACGCAGCCGTGGCTGCGACGATGCCCGAAGTCGTCGTGCCAGAAGGCCGCGTGCAGCCCGTTCGCGTGCTCGAAGTACTGCACCCAGGGCACCGCCTCGATGGCGTAGTTACGTCGCACGTCGGTCTGCGCGAGGTTGGTCATGTCGCTGAAAGCGAGCTTGGCCCAGATGTGGAACTCACCCACAGGGGTGGCGTGGTTGGGGTCGGGGAGGCCCGTGGAGACCAAGGTCGCGAAGACGGGGCGAGCTCCTGCGAAGACGGTCAGCACCTGTTGATCGACGTCGACGTCGATCCAGCGCTCGTCGCCTTGAACGTCTGCGGGGAGCGGCGCGGGCGTCATGTGTGCGACGTCCCGCTCGCGCAGGAAGCCTCCGCCGACCCGCTCCACCCAGTCGCGCGTGGTCGAGGCGACGTGCACGACTTCACGACGCCCGACGTGGGCCGTCACATGACCGCCCGGACGCGCGTAGACGCGGGCGTCGTTCGCCAGGACCCAGCCGAGATCACTGGCTTCGCCTTCGGCGATCTCTCGACCCGCGAAGCTGCTCCCCCGCGCCAAGGTCAGCGACTCCTCCTCGACCCACAGACCGCGGCGCGTCTCGAGGAACGCCGAGTCACGCAGCTCGCGGCGCTCGGTGACCACCAGCCCGAAACCTTCGCCGTAGGTCTCTTCGTAGCGATCCATGAAGGCGTCGATGGGATCGCGATACGCGCGCGTGCCGTCGTAGCGCACGAAGGCGTAGCGCCGAGGCAGGATCTCGCCGTCGGCGACACGCGGGATGCTCTCGCCCGCGGGAGGCAAGGACGAGGCGCGAACATGCTCGGCGCAGAGATAGAGCTGCGGCCCCACGCGCGCCCAGGTTCCGCCGGGGCAGCCGGCGCCGCGCACCACGCCCAGGTTCGGCACGCGCGTGTTCACCCGCACCGTGCCCCTGCGACGCGCCCCCTCACGGGGTTCGCGCAACACGGGCGCGGCGTCGTCGAGCACCAGCCAGGAGCCCGAGGCTGCCGCGGGGGTGCGCGGCGTGGCGATCGCGTCCTGCGCGAGACCCGACGCCAGCCACAGGCCCACGCCGAGACCAAGGCTGGCCAGGAGGGCGCAAGTTCGCAGCGAGAAGCTCACCGCCGTCAGTATACGGTCGAGCTCTGCACCGACCCACTTGTTGCCAGTCCGCGGCCGTTGAGACCGCCGGTCGGCGCCCTTACTCGCGGTCGCCGCCTCGCACGCCGTAGCGCTTGGCCAGCTCGCGCAGGTGGTAGCGGGTGAGGCCCGCGGCCTGGGCGCTCTTGGTGATGTTGTCGCCGTACTTGTCGAGCAGCGCCTTCAGGTAAGCAGGCTCGAAGGCGTCGAGCACCTTCTGCTTGGCCTCCTTGAAAGGCATCTCGTCGTCGACGAATTGCTCGGCCGTGCCCCCGGGGAGCGCCGCGGGAGGCGTCTTCTGGGACGAGGGCATCAGGTCCTTCACCGTCAGCTCGGACTCGTCGGCCAGGAAGGCTGCGCGCTCGAGCGTGTTGCGCAGCTCGCGCACGTTGCCGGGCCAGGGGTAGGACTTGAGCCGGGCCATCGCGCCCTTGCTGATGGTGAGCCGGCCATCTTCGCCCGGGAAGCGGCGCTTGCTGAACTCTTCGAGGAAGGTCTCCGCCAGCAGCTGCACGTCTTCGGGGCGCTCGGCGAGCGAGGGCAGCTCGACGGTCACGACGCTGAGGCGGAAGTAGAGATCCTCGCGAAAGGTCCCCTCGTTCACCATCGCGCGGAGATCGCGGTTGGTCGCCGCGACGACCCGCACATTCACCGGGATCGTCTTCTCGCCACCGACGCGCTTCACTTCGCGATTCTCGAGCACCCGCAGGAGCTTCGGTTGCAGCG
>JAACVI010000010.1 GCA_009992505.1 Myxococcales bacterium | reverse complement strand
GCGAAGCCCGACCGTCGCGAGCCGGAGAGCGCGAAGACCGCGACTCCGAACAGGCCCGCAGCGCTGACCGCTGGCAGTGCGGTGTTCCCTTGCACGCGCGCACGACAGCAGAAGCCGACGGTCTGGTCTCCGCTCGGGGAGGACTCGCGCCGGGTGACTCCTCTGCTAGGGTGCTTCCATCCTCGCGCGGGGCCATTCCCTTGCCGGCAGACTCCATTTCGTGCGCTGCCGCTTGACACATGGGAGACCGCCAGCTAGTAAAGCCGCCCCTTTCCGAATGGAGCCATTTTGGCTTCTGGCAACGAGGATCTCCCGTCATGGCCACCGTCAGCGCCAAATCATCCGATATCGACCGCAAATGGTTCGTCGTCGACGCCACCGATGTGGCGCTCGGCCGGCTCGCCTCGCGCGTCGCGTCAGTCCTTCGTGGCAAGCATCGCCCCGAGTACACGCCCCACGCGGACACCGGTGATTTCGTCATCGTGCTCAACGCGGCCAACGTGAAGCTCACGGGCAACAAGCGCGAGGGCAAGTTCTACTATCGCCACTCCGGCTATCCGGGCGGTCTCACGGCCGAGAGCTATCGGCATCTGCTCGAGCGCAAGCCCGAGCTCGCCATCGAGAAGGCCGTGAAGGGTATGCTCCCCAAGGGCAGCCTCGGTCGTCAGATGCGCCGCAAGCTCAAGGTCTACGCCGCGGGCACCCATCCCCACGTCGCGCAGAAGCCCGTGCCCTTCCCCTATTGATCGATCCGAGAAACTACCCATGGCAACAGTAATTCACGGTAGGAACTACGGCACGGGCCGGCGCAAGAACGCCGTCGCGCGTGTCTTCCTCAAGTCCGGCAGCGGTGCCTACACCGTCAACGGTCGCGCTTTCGAGGACTACTTCCCTCGCGACATCCTGCGCATGATCGTGGATCAGCCCTTCGAGCTCACCGGCAAGTCCGGCACCTTCGACGTGCAGGTCAACGTCTGCGGCGGCGGCATCGCGGCCCAGGCCCAGGCTGTGCGTCACGGCATCGCCCGCGCGCTCGTGGGCATGGACGAGCAGCTTCGTCGCCCCCTCAAGCAGGCCGGCCTGCTGACGCGCGACGCCCGTAAGAAGGAGCGCAAGAAGCCCGGTCAGCCCGGCGCACGCAAGAAGTTCCAGTACTCCAAGCGCTGAGTCTTCTTCCTTCGACGATCGAGGCCGTGGCGCACAATGCGCTGCGGCCTTTTTCGTATCTGCTCTTCCGTACCAGCCTTGCGTAGAGATCCTCCATGACCGACCCACTTCGAATCGCCATCGTCGGTGCCACTGGCTACACGGGGGCGGAGCTCGTCCGCATCCTGTTGGCTCATCCGCACGCGACGCTGGTCGCCGCGGTGGGGCGCTCCAACGTGGGCCACGCGCTCGCCGACGCCTTGCCCAGCCTGCGCGGCGCCATCGATCTGCCGATCGAGGCCTTCGACGCGGCCGCCTTGGCCCAGCGCGCCGACGCGGTCTTCTGCGCGCTTCCCCACGCCCAGAGCGCGCCCATCGTGGACGAGCTGAGGCGTCATGGGCTGGTCGTGCTCGACCTGTCGGCGGACTTCCGGCTGCGTGACCAGAGCGTCTACGAGCAATGGTATGGGCCCCACGCCGCGCCTGAGCGCCTGAGCGAGGCCGTCTACGGCCTGGTGGAGCTTTCGCGCGAGGCGCTCTCCACGGCCGATCTCGTCGCCGTGCCGGGCTGCTACCCGACGGCGAGCATCCTGGCCGCGGCGCCTTTGCTGCGTGCGGGCTTGGTCTCGCCCGAGGGGCTTATCATCGACGCCAAGAGCGGTGTCTCGGGCGCGGGTCGCAGCCCGTCCCCGTCCACCCATCTGGCCGAGTGCGCGGGCGGCATCCGCGCCTACAAGGTCGGCGGCCTGCACCGCCACATCCCGGAGATCGAGGCGGCGCTGGGCCAGGTCGCCGCCGTGCCCGTGCGCGTCACCTTCACGCCCCACCTCGTGCCCATGACGCGCGGCATCCTCGCCACCGTCTACGCCACGGCCGCCCACGCCGACGTCGACGCGCAGACGTGCACCGAGGCGGCACGAGCGCTCTATGCGGGCTCGCCCTCCGTGGTCGTCCTCGACGCGGGTCAGAACCCGGACACCCTGGGCGTGCGCGGCAGCAACCGCGCCCATCTCAGCTACACCGTCGACTCCCGCACCGGCCGCGTGATCGCGCAGGCGGCCATCGACAACCTGGTCAAGGGCGCCGCGGGCCAGGCCGTGCAGTGTCTGAACGTGCGCTTCGGCCTGCCCGAGGGCGCGGGCCTCCCCGCCGTGGCCGTCTGGCCGTGAAGCGCGTCCTGCACATCAGCGACGTCCACGTCGAGCAGGGCTTCGGCCAGGTGCCCTGGACCACCTTCCTGGACAAGCGCGCGGTCGGCCTGACCAACCTCGTGCTGCGCCGCCGACGCTTCTATCACGACGCCCCGCGCGTGCTCGCGAGCCTGGCCGAGTGGGCGACGGGCGAGAGCGTCGACGTCCTCTTGCTCACGGGCGATCTCACGGCGCTCGGCACCGAGCCCGAGCTGCGTGCGGCTCGTCTCGCGCTGACCCCGCTGCTCGAGGCCGTGCCCGAGGTGGTGATCCTGCCCGGCAATCACGACATCTACGTGAAACGGGACCTCGCCTTCGAGAATCGCTTCGGCGATCTTCTGCGCACGGATCTGCCCGAGCTCGCGACGGACGGGGTCTGGCCCCAGGTGCGGCTCTTCGGCGACGACCTGGCGATCGTGGCCATCGAGAGCGCGCGGCCCAACCCCGAGATCCGTCGCTCGAGCGGCTGCGTGCCCCAGGTTCAGCTCGACGCCTTGCCCGCGATCTTCGAACACCCCGCCCTCGCCGGGCGGGTCATCCTGGTGGGCACCCACTACGCGCCTCGTCGTGCGAGCGGGCGACGCGACTCCCTCGAGCACGGACTCGACAACGCCGAGGAGCTGCTGCAGGTCTGCGGTCAGGTCGAGCTCGGAGCGTTGCTCCACGGCCACATCCACCGCCGCTTCTTCCTGCAGGGTCCGCCCCTGCCGCTGCCGCTCTTCGGCGCGGGGAGCAGCACCCATCGGGGGCACGAGGGTGGGTGGGTCTTCGACGTCACGCACGGTCGCGCGGACGTGCGCGAGCTCTCGTGTAACGCCGGTGTGTTCTCGCTCTCCGACGTGCGCGCGACTCTGGCCTGAGGGAGGCCGACGGCCACTTTCTGGATTCCTCTTCCACATGTCGTAGGATGTAGGCGTATGTGCGACCGTCGCACGAGGAGGCCTGATGCTCGAGAGTGTGGACATCCTGGCGGGCGGAGGCCGCGCCGATCTTCGGCGCCGCGTCGATCTCGAATGCCAAGTGGTCTCGGACCTCTGGGACGGCGCCTTGCCCCATCGCGCCACCAACCTCAGCGCCGCGGGGGTCTACCTCGTCAGTGACTTCCCGCTGCACGTCGGCCACGAGGTCGTGCTCTCCTTCGAGCCGCCTCGCGGGGGCGACGAGCTGCTCGTCTACGGCGAGGTGCGCCGCGTGGAGATGCGGCGCCGCGGCTTCGAGCCCCTCGGTCGCGGTGGCGGCATGGGCGTGGCCTTCGACTACCTCAGCGACTCCGAGCGCGAGCGCCTGACCCAATGCCTGAAGGGGCTGCCTCCGCCGCTCCCGCCGCGCCCACTGACGCCGGCACGTTGCATGCGGCCGCGCCCGCTCAAGCGCGCTCGTGAGCTCATCTGGGTCGACAGCCTGATCACGACCTACGAGGACTTCGGCGATCGCGTGAACGTCTGGGAAGAGGTCGCCGATCCCGACGCGGCCCTCGAGGAGGTCCTGAGCTTCGAGTCCATGGGCAGTCTGCTCACCGCCGGGCGCCTGCCCATCCGCTTCGGTCTCGACTGACCGAGCTCCGCGGCTGCACGAGTCCGCCCGTCAGTTCGTGGCGTCTCCGCTCAAGTAGGCGACGGTGCGCACGATGGCGACGACGCGCTCGCGTTCTTCCGGGGTCAGCGACACGAAGCGCACACCCATGCCGGGGTTGAGGTTCTCGCCATCGGGACGCAGCGGGTTCACCCACATCACCTCGCCCTCGAGGTCGAGCGGCTCCTCGCCTTCGGGACCGAAGCGCAGCCGTAGGCGCTCGCCAATCGCGAGCGGGTCGTCTGAGCGGATGAAGATGCCCATCTCGCTGATGTTCTCGACGTAGGAGAAGAGGAAGTTCTCGGTGCTCTCCGAGCCCACCGGGACGGCGTAGTCCACGGCCAGGCGCGTGTCGTAGCGCGCGTGTTCTCGTCGGTCGTCGTCTGCCATGGTTCGCCCTCTCGTGGGGGTCGGTCGAGTCTGCCTCAGCGGACCCTCAGGACACCCGCGTTGACTCGATTCGCATCGTCGTGAGGACCGGATACCACGGGTAGCCGGGAGTTACCGTTGAAGAACCCGATCATGAAGTTGTAGTCGCCGGGACGATAGTTGGCGGGAACCGTGAGCGGCTGCCGGTCCACGACCACATCGCCCTCATCCCATAGCCTCACGGGGTACTTCCCGTCCACCGGATCATGGTCGCCGTTCAGTCGATTGCCCGCACCGTCCACGTGCAAGAAGATCTTGTACGAGCCGGGGATGCGCGCCAGCGCGCGCCAGACCCAGACCACCGTGAACGACTCGCCCGCGCCGACGTAGTCGTCGTGCGGCAGCTCGAGGTCGTAGCCCACGAGCTCGATCTGATTCTGGAAGCGCGCGCCGACGGGATGCTGCACCGTGGGTGCCTCCGCCAACACGTACTCGCGCAGGAAGTTGTGGTCCGGATGGCCCTCGACGCGCTGACTGGCCGTGAGCAGGACGCGCGCGCTCTGGGCGTCGGGGATATAGAGATGCTGGCCCGTGCGCGTGCGATAGGCGCGGTCGAGGGCGGCCAGCTGGTCTCCGGGGAAGACGGCCCAATGGCGTCCGGGCTGCGTGAGGTAGTCCACGAGCGCGGCCTCCGAGGTCACCTCCTGGATGTGACCGTGCGCGTAGTAGGCGGCGGCGCGTCCTCCCACGCGATACTCGGCGAGGGTCTCGCCGGGTTGCGCGAGCGCGTTGTAGGTGTCGTAGACCTCACGCGGCGAGAGATGCGCGCTGAGCGCGGGCTCGTAGCCGTGCGCCGTGTAGGCGCCGACCAAGCCACCCGCGAGCAGGATGGGCAGCACGCGGTAGTTCCCGAGCTTGCGCGTCGCGGCCAGGCAGAGCTGCCCGGCGGCGACGGCCGGTGGGACGAGGAAGGGCAAGAGCCCCGCCTTCTTGCCGATGCGCACGGCCAGAGTGTTCAGGTGCAGCGAGTCGGGCGAGACGTAACAGATGACGCTGAAGGTCACGAAGGCCAGGGCGAGCAGAGCGGCCAGCACGAGCCACAGCTTCTCGACCGGTCCGCGCTTCCACTCGCCGTGCAGGAAACGGTAGGGCGCGCGCAGGTCGACCGTCGCCGCGCCAGGCCGGACGCCCAGGCCCACGACCAGCGTGAGCGCGAAGAAGCCGAGGGCGGCTGACCACCAGAGCTTCGGGTTGAACACCTCGGGCACCTCGATGGCCTCGAGCGGCAGCCCGCCGACCGGTCCCGCCGGGTAGAGGTCGTAGTCGCGAATCAAGAGCCCGGTGAAGAGGACGCCGATCAGCGCCGCGACGCCCCAGCTGCGTCCGCTCTTCTCCACATCGGAGAGCAAGAGCGCGATGGCCGTGGCGAGCCCGCCCAGCGCGAGGTAGGTCGGCGGACCGTAGCGCGAGTCGTAGAGCGTCATCGCCGCGTAGCCCAGGCCGACCCACAGGGCCGCGAAGAGTCGCAGCGCCTCGCGTCCATCGCCTCGGGCGTTCGTCGCCGACTCCGCGGTCTCCGGAGACTGGGCGTCGCGTTCGTCGTCCACGGCGCCGGGCCAGAGCATGCGGGCCACGGCCGGCAGGATGAGCGCGCTCCAGGGCGCGAAGGCGTGGAAGACGGCCTCGAAGCTCTCGTCGAAGGCCGGCGGGTTGCCACCTCGCGGCGTGCCCCCGAGCAGCCAATGGTAGCCCGCGCGATCGAGCATGACGGCGCGGGCGACGAAGGCGGCGATGGCCAGCCCCGAGCCCACCACCAGCCAACGGATCGCCGCTTCGGAGCGCTCGCGGCCAAAGAGATCCCCACGCACGGCCAGCACGAGACCCAGCGCCAAGAGCGGAGGCGCCGCGCCCAGCAGCACGCCGCGCGCCCAGCTGGCCCAGGCGAAGCCGAGCAGGCCGAGGGCGAACCAGAGGAAAGACGCGCGCTTGCGCTCGCCTTCGTTCGCCGGATAGGCGGCCGAGAACAGCCCGAGGGCGAGCAAGGTCTGACCCGCGAAGGCGGCTGCGTCTCCCAGCATCTGCCGGCTGTTCAGCAGCAAGAGCGGCGAGGTCGCGGCGATCACCAGCGCGTACAGCCCGGCGCGCTTGCCCTCGTAGCGGCGCACGAGCAGCGCCACGAAGACGAGCGTGACCAACCCCATCAGCGCCACCGGCAGGCGCCCGGCCCACTCGTGGATGCCGAACACGCGGAACCCCAGCGCCACCAGCCAGATCGTCAGCGAAGAGGCGTCGCCCGTGGCCGGCGCGACGCCCTCGAGGCGACTGCGCGCGGCGTCCGCGATCTGGAGCTCCCAGGGATCCCAGATGCCGAAGGAGGAGAGCCCCACCAGCAGCAGCGCCGCGACCAGGACGAAGAGCGCCGCCCATTCGGCGACCTCGCGCTTGTGATTCCGTAGCATCTGGACTCCTGAAGCAAGCATCAATCGAGGGGAACGTCTATGGGCGCAGGATCGTCGTGAGGCGAGGGCTCGGGCTGGGATGCGGGCGCGGGGCCTGCGTCGATGGCGTCGAGGGCCGCCGTGAGCTCACGTTGAACGCGCCGGAATGGACCACGGAGGCCCGCGGGCAGGAGTGCGCCGGGGCCGTTGATGATGGGGAGGGGGTCGACGAAGCGCGTGCCGCGCTTGAGGCCGAAGTGCAGGTGCGGTCCGGTGGAGCGCCCGGTCGTGCCCACGAGCCCGATGCGCTGCATCTGCTCCACCGTCGCGCCCCGGCGGATCCCTGGCGCGATGTAGGAGAGGTGCGCGTACCAGGTGGTGTAGCCGTCCTGGTGGCGTAGTCCCACCAGGTTGCCGTTCGCTCCCTTGGGTCCCGCCCAGATCACCGTGCCGCCGGCCGCGGCCCACACCGGCGTGCCCGTGCCCGCGGCGTAGTCGACGCCGTTGTGGGGTTGGATGCGGTGCAGGATGGGATGCATGCGGTGCATGTCGAAGGGTGAGGAGATGTGGTCGTAGTGCAGGGGCGTGCGCAGCCAGCCGCCACGCATGGAGCGCCCGTCCTCGTCGTAGTAGTCGCCGCGGCGCCCCTCGGGCGCGAAGTAGAAGGCGCGGACTCGGCCCGTGCGTTGGCCGTCGAACTCGAGGGCGCGTGGCGGGGCGTAGTCCCAGAGTTCGCCGTCGAGGCGCTCCTCGTCCACCAGGATCTTGAAGCGGTCGCCCACGCGGGTCGCGCGCTGGAAGTTCACGCGGCCGTCGAAGACCTCGACGAAGCTGCCCACGAGCGTGCGGCCCAGGCCGAGGGCTTCGAGGGCCTCGCCCAGAGAGGTGCGAATCACGCCGCCGCGCGCGAGCGGGGTGACGTCCAGGGGCCGCTCGCGATGTTCCGCGTGAAGCTGCCCATGGGCGTCCCGCTCGGCGAGCACGTAGTCGCGGCGCGAGGCGTGGTACTCGAAGGAGTGCAACCCCCCGTCGGCGTCCCGATTGATGATCATGACGTCGGTGGGATGGCAGCGACGGAAGTCGATCGTGCCCTGGAGCGCGGTCTCGAGCTCGGCGGCGTCGTCGTTGTCGAGGCCCGCGGCCAGCAGCGCGGGACGGAAGCCGCGCGCGGATCCAAAGGTCGTCTCGAGGCGCGTGCCGCCCTCCGATGCTCGTTGGAGCTCGACCGCGGGCGCTTCGGGGACCTCCGCTGGCGCCGGCAGGCTCGCGTCCACGCCCACGCTGGCGTCCGCGGCCGGGCTCTCCAGCATAGGAGGCGGGGGCGCGCTGGCCGGATCGTCCGCGGAATCATGACGGTTCAGGTAGGCCACGCCCGCGGCGACCAGAACGAGCGTCGCGCCCACTCCGGTCCAGATCATCCGGACCTGGCGCCCCGCCCGACGCTCGTGACGCAGCAGCGGGATATCCACCGAGGGCAGCGGGCGCGGCGGAGCCGCCACCTCCTCTGGTGTGTCATCGGCCCGCATAGGGGCGAACGAATATCAGTGCCTAGGAGCCGGCGCAATCAGGCGCGGATTGGCCACGCCCGCCCACGACGAAGTCCGTGGCCCCACAGGCTATGCGTCGAACATGCCGATCGCCCAGCGCAGAGTATCTCGGTCGATGTTGTGGCCCGTGTGCATCAGCACCACGCGCTTGCCCGCGAGGTGCGAGCGAATCTTCAGCGCCGCCGCGTAGGAGGCCGCCGCCGCGCCCTCGGCCACGTTGTGCGTCGTCTCCAGCGCCACGCGCACGCCCTCGCGCATCTCGTCTTCGCTGACCTCGACCATGATGTCGATCTCGTCCTTCACGATCTGCCACGGCAGCTCGAAGGCGAAGCGGGTCGCGAGTCCGTCGGCGAAGGTGTCGGCGCTCGGCACGGAGGTGCGCTCGCCGCTCTCGATGGAGCGCGCCATGGCCGCCGCTCGCTCGGCCTGCACGCCGATGATCTCGACGTCGGGTTTCATCGTGCGCAGCGCCAGCACGGCGCCCGAGATGCAGCTGCCGCCGCCGATGGGCACGATCACCGCGTCGACGTCGGGGAGATCCTCGGCGATCTCCATGGCGTAGGTGCCCACACCAGCGATCAGCAGCGGCTCGTTGGCCGGATGCACGAAGCGCAGGTTCTCGTTCTTGGAGCGCGCCTCGGCCTCCGCGTTCGCCTCGTCGAAGTCGTTGCCGAAGACCACGACCTCGGCGCCCATGGCCTCCATGTTGGCGTTCTTGTCGGGGTTGTTGCGCTTGGGCACGTAGACCACGGCCCGCGATCCGAAGGCGCGGGCGGCCCAGGCCATGGATAGCCCATGGTTGCCACGGGTCGCCGTCACGACGCCCCGGCGACGCTGCACGTCGGAGAGGTTGGCGAAGAGGTTCACCCCGCCTCGCACCTTGAAGGCGCCGATGGGCAGGTGATTCTCGTGCTTCACGTAGGCGTCGAAGCCCGCGCGCGAGCTGAGCAGCGGATAGCGGTAGAGCGGCGTTCGATGCAGGTATCGATGGACGACGGGCCAGGCGCGCAAGACGTCGTTGAAGGAGACGGTCAACGGACCTCCATTTCG
>JAACVI010000476.1 GCA_009992505.1 Myxococcales bacterium | reverse complement strand
CGAGTTGAGTCGCCCACCAGCGAGCGGTGCCGCGTCCGTGGCTATTCGTAGACGGGCCAGGGTACGCAGCGTTTGATGGCGTCCGCCACGCCGCGGGCGCGGAGCTCGAGGTTCGCGCGCGTGTTCTCGTCGCCGCCCTCGACGCGTACGAGCTCGCGCGGGCCCGTGGCGACGGAGCAAGCGAGGTCGGGCAGGTCAGGCCCGAACTCATGCACCAGTGCGTCCTGCAGCGCCGTCACATAGGCGTTCACGCTCGCTTCGGCTGCGCAGGCGAGGTTCCTTCGAAGCAGCGCCTCACCGTCGACGACGTAGTCGAGGCGGCGCGCTTTCACGCCGCGCACGCTCACGGAGCGGGCGTGCCGCCGGGTACGGGAGGCGGAGGTCCGCCACCGCCGGGGGGCAAGCATTGCGTGCCCACGCAGGTCCAACCGGCTCCGAAGAAGCCGCTGCACAGCGTGTCGCCGCCGTAGAAGTCGCAGCGCGGCGCGCAGACGTGGAAGGTGCCGGTCCAGCACACCTGGTCCAGCGTGCCCACGCCGGCGCATTGGCTGTCGTTGAAGCAGCGACAGGTGAACTCGTCGACCTGCCCGTCGCCGTTGTCGTCGATGCCGTTGCAGCACTCGTTGTCGGGCCCGGAACCCAGCGGACTGCAATCCGGATCCGCGCAGTCGATGCGTCCGTCGCCGTCGTCGTCGCGCCCGTTCGTGCAAGCCGCCACGCCGAGCTCGCGATCCGTGGTCGATCCGCAGATGGGCGTCCCCGCGCAGTCCGGGTCCGCGCAGTCGACGAGCCGGTCGCAGTCGTCGTCGATGCCGTTGCCGCAGCGCTCTGGAACGCAGGTCGTGCCGCCACAGGCAGGTGTCATGGCGCAGTCGCGATCCATGCAGTCGGGCGCGCCGTCGCAGTCGTCGTCGATGCCGTTGTTGCACGGGCGCTCCGGGCCCGGCGTGCAGGTCATGCTGCAGCCTGGCTCCATGCCGCAATCCGGATCGCCGCAGTCGACGAGGCCGTCCTCGTCGTCGTCGACGCCGTTGAAGCAATCCGGGCCCTGCTCGAATGCGGTCCCGCGCCGGATGCTGAGCACGAAGTTGCCCTGGTCTCCACCGAAGCCGTCGACCACCACGATCACGCGTTGGCCGGCGCGCAGATCCCAGCCCAACTGCGCCTGCGTCGAGCCGGCGTCGTCGTTGCAGGCGCCGGGCACCGGCGTGCCCCCGCAATCGGTCATCAGGTAGAGCACGGTGTCGAAGCGGCTGCCTGCGGTGTCGAAGATGAAGCGGTTGCTGGTTGGGGCGGTCCACTGGAAGGTGCGCTCGCTGGACCCGTCGCCACACCCTCCCGTGAAGCTGTTGGCTGCGCCTACGGTGGAGCCCGTCGCCAACGCGTCACCCAGGCGCATGCCGAGATTCGCCGTGGGACAGGTACGCCCGCTGCACGCCATCGTGCCCGCGCATTCGCGGTCACCGCAGTCGGGCGCGCCGTCGCAGTCGTCGTCGATGCCATTGTTACAGACCTCGGGTCGGGGTTCGCAGGCGCCGCAGGCGGGCTCACGGGCGCACGCGGGATCGTCGCAGTCGAAGGCTCCGTTGCAGTCGTCGTCGATGCCGTTGAAGCAGTCGAGCTCGGGCCCTGGGCGGCACATGCCGCACTCCGGGTTGCCGGCGCA
>JAACVI010000475.1 GCA_009992505.1 Myxococcales bacterium | reverse complement strand
CTCGACCCCTTCTCACCGTGGGGGGTCAGCGCTCGCGCGGTAACCGTTCACGCCCCCGAAAAACCTGATCATTCCGCGGGCCTCGAAATTCACGATCGACAGTCGATCTCGAACGTGATCTACCTTTGGCGTGGAGCCCGCCGCCGAGAACGACCTGTTGCGCGCGCAAGCGCTGAAGGACCGCGAGACGATCGCGCTGCAGGCGAACACCATCGCGTCGCTGACGATCAAGGTGGAGGTGCTGGAAGCCTTGGTGAAGAAGCTCGTGGAACAGCAGAGCCGCAACTCCACCAACTCGAACCTGCCGCCGTCGAGCGACGGCCCGGGCGGCTCCTCGCCGAAGACGAGCAAGAAGCCCGACAAGAAGGGTCGCAAGCGCGGTGGCCAGCCGGGGCACAAGGGGTCCCACCGATTGCTGGTGCCCGCCGAGCAGGTTCATGAGTTCATCGACATGTTCCCTGCGCGCTGCGACGACTGTCACGAGTCGCTGCCGAAGACGCCGGACCCTGACCCGACGCGACACCAGCACATCGAGCTCGCGCCGCTGCTGCCCCACGTCACCGAGTTCCGCCGCCACGAGGTGTGCTGCCCGAACTGCGGTCACTCGACGCGCGCGCACTACGACGACGACATCATCCCACGCTATGCGTTCGGCCCGCGCGTCGCGGCGGTGGTCGCGCTGCTGACGGGCGTGTACCACCTGAGCCGGCGCAGCACGGTGCGCTTGCTGCAGGAGCTGCTCGGCCTGCGCATCTCGACGGGGAGCGTCAGCAACATCGAGCGCCGGATGAGCGTCGCGGTGGAGCCAGCCGTCGATGAGGCGTGGGCCGAGGCTCAGTCAGCCGCAGTCAAACACACCGACGGGACGACGTGGCTTCAGGCAGGCGTGATGCTCGCTTTGTGGACGATCGCCACGGCGGGCGTGACGGTCTTCAAGATCCTCTCGGATGGCCAGGGCGACACCCTCAAGAGCCAGCTGCTGACCTCGACGAAGGGCGTTCTGGTGAGTGACCGTGCGTCGGCGCTCAAGTTCTGGGCGATGCACCAGCGGCAGATCTGTTGGGCCCACCTGCTCCGCAAATTCGTGTCCTTCACCCAGCGTGACGGACCCACGCGGACCCTGGGGCGCGAGTTGCTCGACTGCGCGCGCGTGATCTTCGCCTACTGGTACGACTTCAAAGAAGGTCGCCTCACGCGTGAGCAACTCGCCGCGCGCATCGCACCCGTGCGCGCGGATTTTGAGCGCACGCTGCGTCGCGCGATCGACGCCAACATCAAGGGCCTGAGCGGGTCCTGCTCCGACATGTGGGACCACCGCGAGGCGCTGTGGACCTTCGTGGAGGTCGACGGCGTGGAGCCCACGAACAACCATGCCGAGCGCGAGCTGCGCGCCTTCGTGCTGTGGCGGAAGCGATCCTTCGGCGCCCAGAGTGACCGCGGACACCGCTTTGCCGAGCGGCTGATGACCATCGCTCACACGGCGCGCAAGCAGGGGCGTGACGTGCTCGCTTTCCTGGTGGCCTGCGCGAGTCGCGCCGACGACGAGCCCGTGCCTTCGCTCTTCGCGAAGGCGTGATGGCGACTACGCCGCGGCGCGCGCCAT
>JAACVI010000009.1 GCA_009992505.1 Myxococcales bacterium | reverse complement strand
ACACTGCGCCGGTCGACACTGCGCCGGTCGACACTGCGCCGGTCGACACTGCGCCGGTCGACACTGCGCCGGTCGACACTGCGCCGGTCGACACTCAGCCCGCGGAGGTCGATGCCCCGGCAGTGGAGGCCGCATCCGAGCCGGCCTTACCTGCGGTCGACCTGCCCAGCATCGTGATCGATGACGGGGTGTTCGGGCCCGAGGTCCCGTTGGCCGCGATCCACGACGACGACGACGACGATCCGCTTCTGCCCGTGTCACGTTCGCCCGCGAAGAGGCTGGGCATCTTGGCCCTGGTCGCGGTGGTCGCCATCATCGCGGTGGGCGCGTCCATGCTGGGCGGTGAGCCCACGGCGGCGGAGCACGTGGCCCAGGCCGCCAGCGTAGCCGCCCCGCCCAGCACGCAGCCCGCCGAGCCCGCCGTGACTGCCGCGGCCGCCGAGCCGGCCGCCGCGGACACCCAGGGCGCCGAGCCTTCCGAGCCCGTGGCTGCAGAAGTCGCCGAGCCCGCAGCCGACACGGAGCCGACTGAAGTCGCGGCGGCCGAGCCCGTCGCGGAGCCCGCCGAACCTCCGCCGCCACCGCAGGTGCATGTGACCTTGCGGGCGGCACCCGCGGGTGCGCAGCTGACGCTCGACGGCGCGCCGATCTCCAATCCCTATCAGGCCGACGTGCCGCTCGATCACCAGCAGCACCGCGTGGTGGCCTCCCTCGGCGGCTATCGCGAGACGACCCGCAGCCTCGGCTTCGACCGGGACCAGAGCGAGACCTTCGCGCTCACGGCCGTGCCCGCTCCCCCTCCAGTCACGATGGCCACGACCATGGCCACGACCATGGCGTCGTCGATGACCCGCCATGTGGCCGCGACGCGACACACGAGCTCCATGAGCAGCATGCGCTCTGGCGGCATGCGCGCGAGCCATCACGGCGCGGGCTTCACCAGCGCCAACCCCTACTGATCCGCGCATCGGCGTCGGGCTACCGCCCTCAGCGAACGCGAGCCAGAGGACAGCAAGGATGCGTTGACGCTCGTCGCGGGCCGCCCTACCCTGCGCCGCCATGGCGGGCCTGACATATCGTGGTGCGGGAGTGGACATCGACGCTGGCGAACGGCTGGTCGATCGGATCAAACCACTCGCCGCGCGCACGCACACGTCGCTGGTGATCGGCGCCGTCGGCGGTTTCGCGGGCCTGTGTGGCTTGCCCCCGGGGATGAAGGATCCCGTGCTGGTGTCCGGCACGGACGGCGTGGGCACCAAGCTCAAGCTCGCCTTCCGCTCCGGCGTGCATGACACCATCGGCATCGATCTCGTCGCCATGTGCGTGAACGACATCATCACCTGCGGCGCCACGCCGCTCTTCTTCCTCGACTACTTCGCCACCGGCGCCCTCGACGTGGACGCGGGCGAGGCCGTGATTCGCGGGGTCGCGCGCGGCTGTGAGCTCGCGGGCTGCGCGCTGTTGGGTGGTGAGACGGCGGAAATGCCGGGCCTCTACCAGCCAGGCGAGTACGACCTCGCGGGCTTCGCCGTGGGCGCCGTCGAGCGCGCACGCATCCTCGATGGCAGCCGAGCGGCCGCGGGAGATGTGCTGATCGGCGTCGGCTCCAGCGGTCTGCACTCGAACGGCTACTCCCTGGCGCAAGCCGCGCTCTTCGAGCGAGCCGGCTACGACCTCGACACCAAGCTCGAGTCGCTGGACCGTCCCCTGGGCGCTGCCTTGCTGGAGCCCACACGCATCTACGCTCGCGCGGCCTCCGCCATGCTCGCCGCTGGCGACGTGCACGCTCTGTCGCACATCACGGGCGGCGGCCTGCCGGGCAACCTCCCGCGCGTGCTGCCCGACGGAGTCGTCGCGCGCCTCGATCGCTCGACCTGGCCGCGCTCGCCCCTCTTCGACGAGATCGCACGCGTCGGCGAGGTCGCCGAGGCCGAAATGTTCCGCACCTTCAACATGGGGCTCGGCCTGCTCGCCGCGGTGCGCCGAGAGGACGCCGAGGCGGTGCGGCAAGCCGCAGAAGCCGCCGGCGAACGCGCCTTCGTCGTGGGTGAGCTGCGGGCCGGCGAGGGCCCCGCGCGGGTCGATCTGCCATGACCGCGCCCACCGCCGCACGCAGGAGTCCGCGCGCCGCGCTGCTGGCCTCTGGTGTCGGCAGCACAGTGCGCGCGTTGGCCGACGCCGTCGTCGCGGGACGCTGCGACGTGCACTTCGTCGGGCTCGTCACCGACCGCCCCGAGGCCCCGGTGGTCGCGTTGGCGGACGAGCTCGGGATCGAGGTCGTGGCGCTGCCCTTGAAGAAGGGCGGAGATCGCGCGGCCTGGGATCGTGCCGTGGCCGACGCGCTCGACCGGCTCGATTGTGACGTCTTCGTCCTGGCGGGCTTCATGCGCATCCTCGGGCCCGCCGTCGTCGAGCGCTTCGGCGGCCGCATGCTCAACGTCCATCCCTCCTTGCTGCCCGCGTTTCCCGGCAAGGACGCGCCAGCGCAGGCCTTGGCGGCTGGCGTGACCCTCAGCGGCTGCACCGTCCATCGGGTGGACTCGGGCGTGGACAGCGGACCCATCCTGGGACAGGTCGCGGTGCCCATCGTCGAAGGCGACGACGCCGCGCGCCTCCACGCACGCATCCAGGCGGCCGAGCGCGTGCTCTATCCTCGCGTCGTGCACGCCTTTGCCCACGGGCAACTCGGCGCCGAGTCGGCGGCCCTGACCCTCGACTCGGGTGTGCCGGCGCTGCTCGCCACGGTCTCCATGAGAACGTGAACCGGGGCTACTACGACGTCATCTGCGTGGGCATGCAGTTGCCGTGTCTGCTGGCCGGCGCGCTGCTGTCGAAGCGTGGCTTCCGCGTGCTCGTGCTGGGCCAGGACACCCCGACGCCGACCTACGAGATGGACGGCCGGACGCTGCCGCGCTCCGCCTTCGCCTGCCTCGGCGCCCAATCCCCCATCGTTCGCCAGGCCTTCTCCGAGCTCTCCCTGTCTCCGCTGCTGCGGCGCCGGACCCAGCCCCAGGTCGGCGCGCCCCAGATCGTGATGCCGGGACACCGCTTCTCCCTGGTGGCCGATCCGGAGGAGCTCGCGCTGGAGATGCGTCGGGAATTCCCCGCCGTGAGCCGGCCCATCGCGGACTTCCATCGCGATCTGTCCAACTCCATGCGCTTGCTCGACGAGCTCGTGCAGAAGCCCATGAGCTGGCCCGCGACCACCTTGCTCGAGCGCCGCGCTGTCGCCCGCTCGGCCGTGGCGCATCGCTTCGGCCCCGACGGAGACGGCTTCGATCCCCTGGCCGCGCTGGCCGATGGGCATCCCTTTCGTCACGCGGTGGCGGGCCCGGCGGCGATCGCCTCGCACCTCAGCCCTGCCAGCATGCCCGCCCTCGCCCGCATGCGCCTCTACTCCCACTGGCTCGCGGGACCTCCCGAGATCGAGGGCGGCCTGCCCTGGCTGGTCGAGTCGCTGCTCGAACGCGTGCGGGGCGCCGGGGGCGAAGTGCGACCCAAGGAGCGCGTCGCGAGCGTGCTGTCACGTCGGGGCGTGGTGACGGGCGTCGAGCTCGCGGGCACGGGCGACACGCTGGGCACCCGCTTCGTGCTCGCAGGCCAAGACGTAGCGCGCATCGTCACGCGGCTCGCCGACCGACCGCGCTTCGAGCGACTCTTCGAACGCCTGGGCGAGCCTCGCGCGCGCCTCTTCCGCTACACCTTGAACCTCGTGCTGAGGGCCGAGGGCGTGCCAGAGGGCATGGGCCGACACGTGCTGGCCATCGCCGACGCGAGCGCTAGCCTCGATGGCGAGAACCTGCTCCACCTCGAGACCTCGAGCGCCGACGCCGAGGGTCGCCGCGTGCTCACGGTCGAAGCGCTGCTGCCGCGACGACGCGTCGAGGAGGAGACCGGCTACCTCGAGGGCACGCGCGAATGCGTGCGCGAGCGCTTGTCGCCGCTCCTGCCCTTCCTCGACCGCCACCTGCTACGCGTGGACTCGCCCCACGACGGACGCCCGATGCAGGACGTGGAGCACGATCTGGACATCGCGCCCGCGGAGCCCTGGCTGCGCGGACCCCATACCATGCCGGCGATGCATGACTTCCCCGTGCGCGGAACGCTCGGGCTGACCGCCGTGCCCGTGCGCACGCCCCTCGCGCGTCTGCTCCTGGTCGGCCATCAGTGCGTGCCCGCGCTCGGCCTCGAGGGTGACGTGCTGACCGCCGTCGCCGCCGCCCGCCTTGTGCGCAAGACGGATCGGCAGAAGGAGTGGATGCGTCGAGGCCTGTGGACGAAAGTGGAGATCTAAAATCCAGGTCGCTTCTGCTACGCTGGCTCGATGCAGCAAGACCAACCACCTCGCATAAGTCTCCGCCAACTCCTCCGCGTGATGATCGAGCGTGGCGCTTCCGACCTTCACATCACCACGGGCTCGCCGCCCCAGCTGCGCATCGACGGCGGCCTCGTGCCACTGCGCACGCCGCCCCTCGGCCCGGTGGAGAGCAAGCACCTCTGCTACGAGGTGATGAGCGAGGAGCAGAAGGTCAGCTTCGAGAAGAGCAACGAGCTCGACTTCTCCTTCGGCGTGAAGGGCCTGAGCCGCTTCCGCGCCAACGTCTTCATGCAGCGCAGCGCGGTCGCCGGCGCCTTCCGCGCCATCCCCTTCAAGATTCGCGCCTTGGGCGAGCTGGGCTTGCCGCCCGTGCTGGAGGATCTCACCGAGCTACCGCGCGGCCTGGTGCTGATCACGGGCCCGACGGGCTCGGGCAAGACCACCACCCTCGCGGCCATGATCGACCGCATCAACAGCACGCGCCGCGAGCACATCCTGACGGTCGAAGACCCGATCGAGTACCTGCACCCGAACAAACTCTGCCTGGTGAACCAGCGCGAAATCGGCACGGACACGACGAGCTTCAAGGGCGCGCTGAGATACGTCCTGCGCCAGGATCCGGACGTCGTGCTGGTGGGCGAGATGCGTGACCTCGAGACCATCGAGGCCGCCATGACCATCTCCGAGACGGGCCACCTGGTCTTCGCCACGCTGCACACGAACAGCGCCGTGCAGTCGATCAACCGCGTGATCGACGTCTTCCCGCCGCATCAGCAGCCGCAGATCAGAGCGCAGCTCTCGTTCGTGCTGCAGGCGGTGGTGACCCAGATGCTCTTGCCGCGTCCGGACGGCCCGGGACGCGTCCTGGCCTCCGAGGTCATGATCCCGAACTACGCGATTCGAAATCTGATCCGCGAAGCCAAGGTTCACCAGATCTACGGCATCATGCAGACAGGCCAGGGCGAGTCGGGCATGCGCACGATGAATCAATCTCTCTACGAGCTGTACCAGAACGGTCTGTTGGGTCGCGAAGAGGCGCTCGGACGCTCCACCGAGCCCGGTGAGCTGGCCGGCATGATGGAGCATGGCGGACCGGTGGGCGCGGCCGCGGGCCAGCGTCGCAAACCGCGATGAGGGCGCGAGGGACGGTGCTTGACGGGCAGAGATCGACGAATGATGCGCCGGGCAAAACGCGCGGACGTGCCTCACTTGACCCCGCCGGTACAAATTGGTCATGATTTCTTGGTCCTAGGCGTTTCTGACATGCTCACGCATTTACAAGGGAGGTCCCTCTGCGCGTTGCTTTGCGCGCTCGTGCTCGGATCCGCCCTGTGGTCGGCGCCGCTGCGAGCGCAGACCGCGCAGGAGCGCTCCTCCGCGGCGGAGGCGTACGATCGCGGCACGTCGGCCTATCTCGCCCAGGATTTCGGCGCTGCGGCGCGCTGGTTCGAGACCGCGCACCGACTCGCCCCGGCGCCGTCAGCGCTGATTCAGGCGATTCGCGCGCACCAACGCGCCGGCCACGGCCTGCGCGCGGCCACGCTCGCCCTGAGGCTCCAGCGGCTCTATCCGGACGATGCCTCGGCCCAAGAGGCGGCGGCGCCCGTGCTCGAGGCGGCGGCGGGTCGCTACGTCCGGGTCGAGGTCCAGTGCCAGGACTGTCACGTCGACCTCGACGGCACCCTGCTCGAGACCCCGGCCTTCTTCCTCGATCCCGGGGAGGATCACGCGGTGGTCGCGCACTTCACCACCGGCGATCAGCACCAGACCTTGCGCGGCGCCGCGGGCGACGTGCTGACCCCGGAGTTCGAAGCGCCGGCTGCGAGCGCCCAAGCGAACCCGCCCATTGTCGGCCCTGATGGCTCGGCGAGCCCGACGATGGACGCTCCGTCCGACGGGGGAGGCCTGCCCAAGGGCGTCTTCCTCACCTCCCTGGTCCTGACCGCGGGCGCCGGGGCCACGCTCATCTGGTCGGGGCTCGACACCAACCACGACGCCAGCGCCTTCGAAGCCAGCATCACCGCCGGTGATTTCGACACGGCGCGCGTTCAGTACGCGCACGGACAGGACGAAGAGCGGCGCACCAACCTCTTGATTGGCGTCACGGCGGGGTTGGGCCTGACCACTGCCCTGCTGGCCGCGTTCACCGATTGGGGGGGCTCGAGTGAGGAGCAAGCACCGGCGGACGACGCGCCGGGCGCGAGCCTGACTGGGGCCACGCTCGCACCGCTCCCCGGAGGCGGCGCCGTGGGCGTCGCGGGGCGCTTCTGATGGCTTCCCCGGCCGGCGGCGCGGCGGGCCAAGCAGCGATGGATCGCAACCTCGCGGGCAAGCGTCTGGGCCGCTACGAGGTGCTCACGCAGATCGCCTCGGGCGGCATGGCAGGCGTCTACGCCGGCCGCGCGGTCGGCGTCGCGGGCTTCGAGCGCCTCGTGGCCATCAAGGTGCTGCATCCCCATCTCGCCTACGAGGAGGAGTTCATCTCCATGTTCCTCGACGAGGCGCGGCTCGCGGCGCGCATCCGCCACCCGAACGTGGTGGCCACCCTCGACATCAGCGACTCCGACGGCGACGGCTACTTCATCGTCATGGAGTACATCGAGGGCGACCACTTCGGCGGCCTGCTGAGCAAGGCGGCGCGCGGCGGCGAGCGGCTGCCGACCCCGGTCGTGGTGCGCGTGGTGATCGACGCGCTCGCGGGCCTGAGCGCGGCCCACCACCTGACGGACGAGACGGGAGCGCCCCTCGATCTGGTGCACCGGGACGTCTCTCCCCACAACGTGATGGTGGGCAAGGACGGCATCTCGCGGCTCACGGACTTCGGCGTGGCCAAGGCTCAGGTGCGCCTCTCCTCGACGCGCGCCGGACAGTTCAAGGGCAAGCTCTCCTACATGGCGCCGGAGCAGGCCTCGACGGGCGTCGCGGATCAACGCTCGGACCTCTTCTCCATGGGCATCATCCTCTGGGAGGGTCTGACCGGACGCCGCTTGTTCCGAGCCGAGAACAACGCCGCCACGCTCAACAAGATCCTGAGGGAGCGGGTCCCGATGCCCTCGGAGCTCTACCCCGAGCTCGCGCCCTTCGACGCGGTGCTGACGAAGGCGCTCGCGCGCGACCCGAACGAGCGCCTGCAGACCGCGGATGACCTGATCGAGGCGCTCGAAGCCGTGGCCCGGGAGACGGGCGGCGTGGCGTCGACCCGCAGCGTGGCCAAGCAGGTCCTGCGCTGGGACGGCGACAAGCTCGAGGCGGAGGCGACTCGCCTGCGCGAGGCCATGGACGCGCTCGGCCACACCGACCTGAACGAAGCGCAGATGCCCATGCCGCGTGAAGGCTCCGTGTCGCGTGTCTCGGGGCCGCGCCCGAGCCCAGCCGGACCCGAGGAGCCCACCGTGGCCGCGCGGCCGGACAACATCGCCGCACCATCGAAGCCACGGCGCACGCGCGGAGTCGTGTTGGCCGTGTTGCTGCTGCTGGCCGCGGCCGGCGCGTTCGTCGTCTTCTGGCCGTCGTCGCAGCCGGATGCACCGCCCGTCGCCGCCAACCCAGCCAGTGATGTGACCGCCGCCCAGGCCACCACGCCCGCCACCACGCCGGCGCAAACCGGTGCGGACACGATGGCGGCGGCAGCAGGCGAGACGACGCCCCCGTCCGCGAACCCTCCGGCCAGCGCCGACACCGCCGTGACGCCGGAGAACGTGAGCGACGCGCCGGGCAGCCCGGACGAAGCGGGCCGCCACCCCACACGCCATCGGCACCCCCGCGCGGCGCACGATGATTCACAGGCCACGGCGCCTGCCACGCAGCCGGCGATGCCGCCGCCCGCCATGAACGACGCCCAGGACGACTTGCTGGCGAACCCCTATCGCCGCTGAACCTCCGATCCCCCGCCGCGAGAGTCCGTGTGCGGGGACTCGCCTGCAGTCTTGGCGCGTCCGCCCGCAAGGGACGTTTTTGACCTACGCGAAGCCGATGGGCTACGATCCCAGCCTCGACCCGGGTCGACGGAGGATCCATGGCTGAGTGGGTTTGGGAAGCACGGTCTCGTACCGGTGA
>JAACVI010000470.1 GCA_009992505.1 Myxococcales bacterium | reverse complement strand
AATCTGCGGCTTCACAATCATCGCAGCACCCTCGAGGCGACGTTGGGGATCAAGACTTCGGTGGTGAGCGTCCGGACGCGCGAGGCGCCACTCGAGGCCGGGTTGGCGCGGTAGCGCGTGAGCGGAGCGTTCGCTGCGCGCGCTGCCCAATGAAAGGTCGGCTCCTGATCGGGCGTGCGTCCCGACAGGCTGATCAGCACGCTGCGCACGCGCTCCGGCGTCACGTTCAGCGTCGTTGCGGCGATGCCCTTGGTCTGCGTGACCAGGGTCGGCGGCTGACCGCGAACCGACTGACTGTCGAACACGAAGCTGTATTCGAGGTTGGCGGCGAACTCGAGCACCACCTGCTCGGAGCCGGCGATGGGCGTCGCGGCGTTCGTGAAGTCCACCTCGCGGCGGATCAGCACGGCGGGCTTCAGGCCACGCGCATCCGCCAAGCCAGGGTCGGTGCCGCCTGTTGCGTTGGGCGAAAGCAGGTTCGCCAGCCCGCCGGCCGTGCGCGGATCCACGACGCGGTACTCGATGCGCGAGATGGGCGAGACCAGTGCGCCGTCGCCGAGGCCGGGGATGCAGGTGCTGCCCACGGGCAGGTTGGGCGTGAAGGTGACCGTCTGGTTGGATGCGTTCGTGCCCGTGATCTGCACGAAGAAGTGCTGACCCTGCTGGGTCTCGATGTGCAGGAAGCGCCCCGCGCGGAAGACATCGTCGAAGGCCGCGCCGTCGTAGGTCGATCCCACGATGCCGAAGGTGTGGCGGAAGGCCTGCCAATCCGTCTGGAAGGTGACCGTGCGCCCCCCGACGCCGAGGCCCTGGGCGAGGTAGGCGTCCGAGGTGACGTAGTTGCCCGTCAGCCGGATGCCGTCGGCCGTCACACCGTTCTCCGCTGCGTTGGGCAGAGCGCCGACGTCGGCGTTGGGCAGGTACTCCACGGCGCGAAGCTGCACACCGCCCGCGGCAGAGCGGCAGCTGACTTCCTTCTGCGAGTTGGGCGTCCCGAGGAAGCCCGCCCGCGCGACGTCGCGGCGCAGGCGCTCCATGGCCATGCGCACGGCCATCTGGGTCTGCGCGACACGCTGCTGTTCGTGGAAGTGCTTCGAGGAGGCGGCGCTGATGTAATAGATCGAGCTGATGGCGATCAGGCCCGCGACCAGCGCGACCATCAGCTCGAGCAGCGTGAAGCCCGCGCGGCTGCGCTGCGCGCGTTCGCGGCGAGAGAGGGGACGAGAGTGTCGAAGGGTTGCCATGGGAGGGACTGCGGTGGGATCGACTGTCATGGGGCGATGGGCTGCCAGCGAACGACGGTGGCGACGTTGACCGCACGCAGGCGCGACGCCGGGGCGGCGAGCTCGGTCGTGACGGCGGCTTCACCACCGCCCGCACCGCAGTTGGGGAAGAGACGGGCGTCGCCTAGCGTGGCGCTGGTGCCGTTGCTCCGTCGGTGCCAGAAGGTGCGCGCCTCGATGCGCGCCGTGGCGCCCATGACCAGCCAGGTCATGCGAAGGTTGGTGCAGTAGTGCTTCTGCTGGGCCGCGGTCGTGGCATCGCGACCGAAGTAGTCGAAGGCGTAGGACTCGCCGCTGGTCGCGAGAGGCGTGGGCGTGAACCAATCCGTCGTGCCGCCGGCGTTCGGCAGCTGCTTCAGGTAGCTGGTGGTGGCCAATGAGGTGGGCAGACTCGTGCCATTCCAACGCACGGCGTCGGTGCGCACGCGCTCGATCCACTGGCGCGTGAGCTGGGTGGCCATGGTCATCTCGCGCGCTTCGATGTTGCCGCGCGTGGCCGCCTGCTGCAGCGCCATGATGCCCATGGCGCCTACGGTCATGATGGACACGGCGACCATCACCTCGATCAAGGTGAAGCCTGCGCGACGTCGCTGCGTGGGCCGGCTCATCATGCGACGCTCCCTCATCGCAGCACCCTCGCGTCGCCGCCCAAGGGCACGACGACCCGGCGCACCACGCCCGTGGCCACGCCACCAACCTTGCGCGTGAAGGTGAAACGGAAGCCGCCGCTCACCGTGTTGCGGTCGGTGAAGAGATCGGTGGCGACAGTGCCGGTGCGATAGAACGTGCGCCCGGAGGGCTCGAAGCAGATGTCGTTGTGACCAGCCGCCGTGAACATCACCACGGTCTGGCCTGCGCTCGCGTAGCGACGCATGTCGACGTCGTCGATGCACAGTGGGTTGCTCGCGCAGGCGACCGCCGTGACCGCCGCCCAGTCCGTGGCGTTGCAGCGATTGTTCGTGCCGCGGTAGATCTTGATCGAGCCGTCGTTCGCGGCCGAGTAGCGCGCGAGGTAAGCGCGGCCGTAGGCCTGGGACGCCGAGCGGGCGCGTGTCATCAGGCGCACCATGTCGGAGGAAGCACGCGCGGACTTCTCCGCCTGCACGCCGGCCGCGATGGTGGGTCCCGCCGCGGCGGCCATCACCGCGATGATCGTGACGACGATCATCAACTCGAGGAGCGTGAAGCCGTCCGAACGGCGAGCCAGTGGAGAGCGCAGCATGGCAGGGGAGCTACGATGCAATGCCCATACCCTGTCCCGTCGAGGATCCATCCGTCTGAAATCACGAAGCATTTTGCTCTTCCCAACGCGCGGCGCACCGCATCCGATGCGGCTCTATGAAAAACTTTCCTGCCCGCGCGGGCACAGGTTCCTACAGTGTAGGTCCCGGCCCCCCTTCGGATCTACTTCCGAACCAGCGCGCCGCGCCGCCCTCGCGAAGGGTCTGGCGCGCCACTTTCCATTCCCGTCGCGCGCCCGCTTGACACCTCGGGCGCCTCACCGTACACCGCCTCTCCCCACGCGGAAGTGGCGGAATCGGCAGACGCGCTGGATTCAGGTTCCAGTGCCCGCAAGGGCGTGGAGGTTCAAGTCCTCTCTTCCGCACCGTTCGTTTTGGGAGGAGCTGATCGCAGCTCCTCCCTGTTCGTTTTGGGAGGGATCTGTCCCAGTGTCCCAGACCCTCCCCCCTTCCGCGGCCGGCCGCCGCAGGGGACCCTCCACCCGAGTTCGCCCGGCGCTGCGCGCGGGGCCCCAACCCCGCTTGCCCATCGACGCTGGCGCTTCGGCACAGATCGGGTGGGTTTGGGCTTGCCCACCATCGCCAGCGCGTGGACATGGACCGCGACTGCCCATCGTCGCTGGCGCTTGGGCACCCGCCGCCGCCATTGGGTACGTGGGGGCCCAGCGCTCGCGCGGATCCGCGAGCGTCGACCTCGTTGACGCGCCGCCGCGTCCATGGGGTACGTGGGGGTCCAGCGCTTGCGCGGACCCGCGA
>JAACVI010000008.1 GCA_009992505.1 Myxococcales bacterium | reverse complement strand
GTCCATGGAGAGCACGGTGAGCGAGGAGGTCACGCCCCGACGCGCCGCGCGTGCGGGGATGCCCAGACCGCGGCGCACGTGCATGTCGCCGGCCAGCACGAGCAAGTGCGAGGGTGGGTTCGGGCCGTTGATGATCGCAGCGACGTTCGCGGCCATGGTCTCGTCCCACAGCACCTGCGCCTGGTACATTCGCTCGAGCGCTGCCGCGTCCACGCCCTCGTGCTCGGCCATGGCTGCGACGACCATGTCGTGATGGGCCTGATTGCCCATGTCCATCTCGGGCAAGCTGGCCTGCTGCTCCGCGTCCACACCTGTGATGCCGTGCTGCGCGATGGCGTGCGCCAGCTCCTTCGGCGCGTTCAAGGCGTAGAGCTTGATGCCGCGGCTGCGCGCCAGCTCGAGCAGCGGCCGATACATGCTGAAGTCGTGGCCCCAGCGCGTATCCCACTCGGAGTCGCGTCGCAGCGCCTCTTCGTCGAGCCGTCCGTCGACCCACTCGTCCAGCACGTTCTGGAAGGGCTGCTGGAACATCTCCATGCCGACGGCGATGGCCGAGTCACGCGACACCAAGAGGCGCATGATCAGGTACTCCATGGCGTGGGAGCGCGCGCTGTCGTGCTGCTCGCCGACGTAGATCACCCGCGCAGTGAGCAGGCGCGCCCGCAGCTGGTCCAGGCTCAGATCGTCGCCCGTGCGGGTGTCGACCAGGCGCTCCGGCGGGTCCATGGCGCGCACGATGTCCTCGGCGTTCTGGGGTGGCTCCTGCGTCGGGCCGCAGGCCGAAGCGAGCACGGCTACGAAGGGCAGCGCCAAGGCGAGCGTGTGGCGGGCGTTCGGCGTTCGGTGGTTTCGCATCGCGCCAGAACCTAGCACGGGCTCCGTAGGGGCTCATACCGGCACATTCGAGCGGACCAGCGGGCGAGACGCCCAGGAGCGAGGTGTAGCGCTGGTAGTAGGCCACGCGGCCCTGCACGCGATCGTCCGTCGCTCGCTCCGCGCCCTGCGCCTCAAAGAAAGAGCAGGACCACACCCACGACGGCGACGATGGCGCCTCCGACGGCGCCCAGGCCCACGCGCTCACCGCGGAACACGACCGAAAAGGGGATGATCAGGATGGGCGTGGTCGCCATCAGGCTCGCGGCGACGCCCGTCTCCGTGTTCTGCACGGCCAGGAGCGAGAGCCCCACGCCCGCGAAGGGTCCGAAGAAGGAGCCCAGCGCCGTGATGGCCATGGTGCGACGGTCGCGCAGGGCGGCCCAGACCCGGGGCCAGATGCCCAGCACGGTGAAGAGCAGAGCGAAGCTGACCAGGCCCGCGATGACGCGAATCTCGGTGGCGGCGAAGGCGTCGTAGCGGCCCATGCCGATCTTGCTCAGCACCAGACCGACCGCCTGACCCAGCGCTCCGCCCAGGCCGAGCAGGATGCCGCGCGTGGTCGGTCGCGGGGAGACGGCGCCCGCTCGGGTCGGGCTGCGCGCGGAGATAGCCCAGGCGATACCCCCGAAGGTCAGCGTCACGCCCGCGAGGTCGAGCCAGTCGAGCTTCTCGCCCAACCAGAGCCAGCCGAAGAAGGCCGCGGCGGGCGGCGCCAGGCTCATCAAGAGCGCCGCGACGCGCGGGCCGATCTCCACCAGCGCCCGGAACAGGCACAGATCGCCCAGGGCGAAGCCGACCACCCCGGACAGCGAGAGCCAGGCCCAGGCGTGCGGGCTGGCGTCGAGCGGGAGCGGTCGTCCGCGCGTCACGGTGGTCAGCACTGCCAGCATCATCAGGCCCATCACCAGGCGGATGATGTTCACGGGCAGGCTGCCCACGCGCGCACCCGCGGCGGAGAACGCGATCGCCGAGCCCGCGAAGCAGGCGGCGGTCAACAGGGCGGCGATCTCTCCGAGGTGGTTCAAGCGACGGCGCTCATGGGACGGCGCAGCCTTATCGTCAAGCGATGGAGAGCACGCGGATGACCTCTTCCACGGGCAAGACGCCGCGCCGCGCGAGATCCATCGCCTGCCACTCGAGTGTGCGCATCCCCGCCTTGGCGGCGGCGTGCTCCAGATCGTGCTTGGGCGTGCCCGCGAGCATCAGGTCGCGGATCTCGTCGTCGACCTTCAACACCTCGAGCAGTGGCACGCGTCCGCGCCGACCTTTGCCGCGACAGGCCTCGCAGCCCGTGCCCTCGAAGAACTCGTCCGCGAGGGCGTAGACGTCTCCGTCCATGTCGAAGCCCAAGAGCGCGAGCTGCTTCTTCTGCAACTCGGTGATGGTGGCCTTCTCGATGCAATCCGGGCAGTTCCGGATGGCCAGGCGCTGGTTCACCACCGCGATCGAGGCGCCGGCGATCTGGAAGCGATCCACGCCGAGCTGCTGCAAGCGGTTGAACACGCCCGCAGTGCTGTCCGCGTGCACGCTGGTCAGCAGCAGGTGTCCCGTCAGGCCCGCGCGGATGGCGGTCTGGGCCGTCTCCTCGTCGCGGATCTCGCCCACCATGATCACGTCCGGGTCCTGGCGCAGGATCGAGCGCAGGCCGGTGGCGAAGTCGAGCCCCACCGTGTTGTTCACTTGCGTCTGGGAGATGCCCGAAAAGTCGATCTCCATCGGATCTTCCAGCGTCACCAGGTTCAGCTTGTCGCCCATGTGCTCGCGCACGTAGAGCATCGACGCGTACATGGTGGTCGTCTTGCCGCTGCCCGTGGGACCCGTGAGGAAGATGACGCCCGCGTCGCGCGAGAGCAGCGTCTTGTACAGCGTGAGCGTCTCCTCGTCGAAGCCGATGGCCTCGAGCGAGTAGCGATTCTCGTCGTTGATCGCGAGGCGGATCACGATCTTCTCGCCGTGGTTCGTGGGCAGCGTCGAGACACGCGCCTGGTACATCTCGGTGTCGAAGGTGAAGCGGCCGTCCTGCGGCACGGCGTGCACGTGGATCGAGAGCGCCGCCATCACCTTGATGCGGTTGGTGACGAAGCGCGTGTGGTACTTGGGGATGAGCCCGATCTCGTGCAGCACGCCGTCCACGCGGAAGGTCACACGCGTGCCTTCGGCCTCCGGCGTCAGGTGGATGTCGCTCGCGAGCACGCTGAAGCCCGCGGTCAGCAGGTCCCGTACCAGCCCGACCGCGTCGATGCGCGTCTCGTGCTCCAGGGCCGCGACCCGCTCGGCCGCCCCTTCCAGGATCTTCAGCGACGAGTCCTTCACCACCTCGAGATCCTCGAAGCGGTAGGCCTGGGCATCGAGTAGCTCCCCGGGCATCTCGACCATGCCCATGAAGCCTGGCCCGCGCGAACCCGTACGACGCCAGTACCAGAGGAGCGCCAGCACCGCGCTCGCCACGATGCACACGACCATGCCCAGGCGCGCGCCGGTGCGAAACGCGGGGTTCATGTAGTAGGCCTCGGTCAGGAGCAGCAGCACGCCACTCGCGACGTAGCCGAGCCCCACCGCGACCGTGGCGGCGACCAGGCGATCCTGGGGGCGCGGCAGATCACCGGGCTCGCCGTCCACTGGCTCCTTGCTTGCTCCCGTCGACGTCATCACCAAGAGCTCCGAGGCGCGCTCACTTGAACGCGACGTCGCGGTAGTAGCGCAGCTCCGCGATGGACTCGCGGATGTCGTCCAGGGCTCGATGCGAGGCCTTCTTCGAGGGCCGCTTGGCGTATTCCTCGGGGTACCAGCGACTCACCAGCTCCTTCACGCTCGACACGTCGACCAGGCGGTAGTGGCAGTGCGCGGTGAAGGTCGGCATGTAGCGGCTGAGGAAGAGCCTGTCCTGATGGATCGAGTTGCCGGCGAGGGGCGCCTCCTGAGCGTTGGTGTGGTCGCTGACGAAGGCGAGCATCTCGGCCTCCGCTTCTTCCTCGCTCACGGTCGACGCGCGCACTCGCTTGATCAGTCCCGACTCGCCGTGGTGGCGCGTGTTCCAGGCGTCCATGGCCGCGAGCAGCTCGTTGCTCTGGTGGATCACGAGGTTGGGGCCTTCGGCGACGATCTCGAGCTCGGCGTTCGTGACCAGCACGGCCGCCTCGATGATGCGCTCGCGTTCCGCGTCGAGCCCCGTCATCTCGAGGTCGATCCAGATCAGTCGGCCAGACTTGGACATGCCCTCCGTTAGCAGAGGGCCCAGCAAGAACTCAAGTCCCGACCGTGGGACGTGCCCCGCGGGCGCCACGGGCTGACCTCGCGCCCGATTCAGCGCGCCTCCTGCGCCGGGGCACAGGCCGGGCAGTAGGTCGTGCCCGTGCGCACGTGCTAGCGCACGCTCGCGCCGGACGGGATCTCGCCCTGACAGCCGTCGCATAGCCCCGCCATCTGCAGCTCCAGACTCTCGTAGCCGTCCAGGGGAAGAGACACCCCCCGCACCCATCGGTCGTCGGCTGGTCGCGAGTGACCTGCTCTCGGCTTCGCTTGCCGAGCTGAGGACGCACGCCATCCCCTACTTCGTCGTCGCCTTCGCCTGCTACTTGCAGGGTACCGCCATCTCGTTCTCCCAGGCGCTCTCCCGCTGGCAGCCGATCGGTGTCGGCGGCCTGTTGCTGCTCGGCCTGCTGAACACGATATGCACCAGCATCGGTTCGGGCGTCCTCACGCGCGTGGCGGTCGACAGCCTCGAGGGCCAGCAGTTCGCCTTCGGCGCATGTCTCGGCGCCGGTGTCCGAATGGGACTCGCCATCTTCGCGCTGCAGTTCTCCTTGGGATCCTGACCACCGGCTCGTTGCTCCCCGGCGGCCTGCTGATCGCCGTCGGCAGCTCGCTCCACGGTGCTGCCGGTTCTCTGTTGATGCTGGTCGGCGCTCTGGGCGCCATCTTCGGGCTGATCTACGTGCAGCTCGGCTACACCTTCGCCGTTCCCATCCTCGTGCATCGACGCGCGTGGGGCTCGATGGCCCTGCGGCAATCCTGGTCCCTCGCCAGGTCGCAGCGGGCTCCGCTTTTCCTGGCCTTCCTCGCCTCCTCCTCCTCCTCCTCCTCCTCCTCCTCCTCTCCGGAAGCCGTCGCCGCATGGAGCTCCAGGCCATCGTCAGACGTCTTCGAGTGAGCCTCCCGGCGCTCGCCTGTCAGCGATTCGGGCGTCGACACCAGAGCAGCGCTGGCAGCAGCAACCACCGAAGCGCCCCGCCTGTCTCCGCCGATCCGGTCGTGACCGCGCAGCCACCGCTCAGGCCGCCGCTGCGTGGGGTTGCGACGCCGCCGTCCGCGTCGATCATGCCGCCGTCGGCCGAGTCGCAGCTCAGGTCGGTGCCGTTGCAGTCCTGGTCGATGCCGTCGCCGCAGATGTCCGCGGCCGTCGGGTGGCGCGCGGGGTCCGCGTCGTCGCAGTCGCGCGCGGCGTCCCAGCCGTCTCCATCCGCGTCGACCAGGCCCGCGCGGCAGGTGTCGTCGCCGTCCGTGGTGACCGTGCAGCCCGCGTCGCAGTGCTCGCGCTCGGTCACGCCCGCGCTACAGCGCACGCGGTCGAGGCCATCGCAGGCCCAGAGCTCCGTGCCCGCGGCGCAAGCGGGCGCCGCCGTGGTGACCGTGAGCTTCACCTCGAGCTGATCGTCGCGCGGACCGCCGCGGTCGGCGAACCAGGCCACGCCCTCCTGCACCAGGCCGAAGGTCTGGTCGTACACGCCCGGCGCGTCCGGTGCCTGAATCGAGAAGGAGAAGGTCGCCGTGCCGCCGGGAGCCACGGCCGCGCTGACGGTGGCCGCGCGCCCGGGGTTCACCCAATCGCCCGCAGCCAGCGCGCTCGGCGCGTCGCGTGGCGTCGGCGCCAGGAAGGTCACGCCGGGCGTCCAGGTCACGGTGCCCGTGTTGCGCATCACGATGTTGCCCGCGAGGCTGTCGCCGCCCGCGAGCTCGAAGGGCTCGGCGGCGAGAGGGAAGCTCTGGCTCACCCATGCCGCGGAGTAGTCGCTGGCCGAGCTCCAGAAGTCGGCGCCCATCTCCGCGTACACGCCCGTGGTGTTGTCTCGGTAGTGGGCGTAGCGGCTCGACCAACAGGAGTAGGTCGGCTGGCAGCCGTTGTAGTAGCGTGTGACCGTCTTGATCCACGGATCGAAGCGCGCGTTGTCCGTGCGCACGCCGTTCATCCAATCGATGGCGCCGGCGCGGTCGGTCACGCCTGGGACGTAGGTCGAGCGGATCACCATGGCCACCACGAAGTCGACCGCGGCGGCCACGTTGCCGTCGATGCTCAGCACCCGCGACCCCTCGCGCGCCAGGGTGTCGTCGTAGGTGCCGGCGTCGAACTGGAACATGCCGAGCCCGCCCTGCCGCAGCGAACAGGCTCCATCGCCCGCGCCCGCGACCACAGGGCCGCCGCCGCAGTCCGCCGAGTTCGGGCCCTGGCAGGCCCAGGTCAGCTCGCTCCAGCACTGGCTCATGTTGGTCTCGGCGTCGGCGATGCCCGCGAGCAAGTAGCCCTGGGTCATGCCGTTTGCCGCCGCGGCGTCGCGGATGCGTCCCGCCCGCACGCGACGTTGAGCCGCCGTGAGGTTCGATTGGGCGCCCTCGACTCCGGCCACCGCGTCGGGGGCGGGGAGCGCGCAGCTGCCCAGGGAGATCACGCCGAGGGCGAGCACGAGGAGCGTTCGGTAGACAGACATCCAGGCGGGTATCGAGCAACTTCCAGACCAGGGAGCGCCACGTTCATTGCGGACTCGACTCCGCAGCACGACCCCCATCATCGCGCTCCTGCCGCGGGGAGTCGAGGGGGTCCTGTCCAGAACATGGACATGAGGCCCGCGCGTTGCGTGATGGCTTCGTCCACGGGTTGCCCCGTACCCGGCCCCCGGCGAGCGTGGGGCCCTCGGCGTGATGGGCTGACCCTCCGCGCGCTAGGGGCCGAGGCTCGACCCCTCAGCCGTCGTAGACGTCGTAGGAGACGGCGTCCTTGCTGCCCGCCTTGACCTCGTACATGAGCTTGTCGGCCGCAGCCAACATGTCCGCCACGGAGCCCGGCGGCGCGTTGAACGTGACGACGCCGATGCTGAAGGTCACGGGCCATTCGTGGCTTTGCATCTGCTCCAGGAGGACTTCGCGGACTTCGTGCAAGAGGGCCTTCGCGCCGGCCTGATCCGTGTCCGGCAGGAACAGCGCGAACTCGTCACCGCCGATGCGCGCGACGATGTCGATGCCGCGCAGTCGGGCCATGACCGTGCGCGTGACGGTCTTCAGGACCTCGTCGCCCTCCAGATGGCCAAACTTGTCGTTGACCGCCTTGAAGTTGTCGAGGTCCATGTAGGCGACGGTGAAGGCCCTTCCGCATCGCCTCGCGCGTTCGAACTCCACCTCCGCGTACTCGGTGAATCGCCTCAGATTCGCGGCGCCCGTCATGCGGTCCGTCCGCGCCATGTCCTGCTCCACCAGGTAGGCCGCGCGCAATCTCGTCAGCAGGGTCGTGACCGTCAGGAAGAAGCCGAAGCGAATCAGCGTGTTCCACACGTAGAGGATCGGCGACGACACCACGTGACCGCTCGCCACATCGGCCGCGATCCAGACCAACGCGCTCAACACCGCGACCGCCACGCCCGTCCGGCGGCCCACGTACCAGCTCGCCACGAAGATGGGCCCCAGATAGAACAACGAGAGGCTGAGGTCGTAGCCCGTGACGTAGTCGACGAGCCCGAGCAGCGGCACGGCCCCCACGCTGACCCAGGCCAGGAGGAGACGGCTTCGTTTGTTGAGCGCTGTTGCCATACGCGAGCCGCGTTCAGGGACGTATCGACAACGCTGGCGTGAGCCCAAGTCGAAGTCAACGACGCCGTCCCGCTCGAAGCTACCGCATCAGGGCATTCTCCACGGGCTCCGCCGTTACAGAGCCAGCGTTCGTTGGAACGCCGGGCGCGCGAGCATGCCGTCGAGGTAGTCCTCGAGCACGGCGCTGTTCAGGTTCACCTTGAAGCCTCGCGCCCACGCCAACGTGTGACCTGCCACGATGTCGGCCACGGTGAAGTGGTCGCCGACCAGGAACTCGTGGCCCTCGAGCGCCTGCGACAGAATCTGAGCGGGACGCAGCCACTCGTAGGCGGCGCACTCGAGCATCGCCGGCACGCGCCGCTCCTGGGGCAAGGCGAAGCGATGCTTGCCCATGCTCCACAGAGGCTGCTCGAGCTCGGTCACGGTCCAGAAGAGCCACTGCAGACAACGCGCGTAGTCCGGCGAGTCCAGCTCAGGCAGCAGCTTCGCCTCCGGATATTTGCGCGCGATGTAGTGCACGATGGCACCCGACTCGAAGAGCGTCAGCTCGCCGTCGACCATCGCCGGCACCTTGGCGTTGGGGTTGATGGCCAAGTAGGCGTCTTGCTTGTGCTCACCCTTGGCGAGGTCGAGCGCGTGGAAGGTGTAGTCCGCTCCGGCTTCTTCACAGGCCCAGAGGGCGCGTCGCGCGCGAGAGGAGGTCGCTCCGTAGATCTTCATGCGCGGGA
>JAACVI010000007.1 GCA_009992505.1 Myxococcales bacterium | reverse complement strand
CCGGGCGCGACCAGACGCAGGAGGAGTTCTTCCACACCTTCAACGCGCTCTATCACCAGGACAAGCAGATCGTCGTCACCTCGGACGTCTACCCGCAGCGCATCGCGGAGATGGAAGAACGCCTCGTCAGTCGCTTCCAGTCGGGCATGGTCGCCGACATCCAGGCGCCCGAGCTCGAGACCCGCATGGCCATCCTGCAGCAGAAGGCCGAGAGCGAAGGCATCGAGCTCGACAAGGACGTGCGCCTCTTCATCGCGCAGGTGGTGAAGAGCAACGTGCGCGAGCTCGAGGGCACGCTGATCCGCTTGGCCGTGAAGGCCGACCTGCTGGGACAGCCGATCGATCTGGCGATGGCCAAGGAGACGCTCGCGCCCATCATGCCCTCGGTGGATCGCGTGACCTCGGTCGACGACATCCAGCGCGCCGTCTGTGACTACTTCAGTCTTCGCATGACCGACCTCAAGTCCAAGCGTCGCACGCGCACCATCGCCTTCCCGCGCATGCTCGCCATGTACATCTGCCGCGATCGCCTGGGCACGAGCTACCCTGAGCTCGGACGCGGCTTCGAGAAGGACCACACCACCGTGCTCAGCGCGGTCCGCAAGATCACGCGCCAGATCGAGGACGAGGATCCGCAGGTTCTCGCCGCTCTGAACGCAATAGAACGCAAGCTCGGGTAGCGGGACGCGGGGTGGGGCCGCTCAGCGGCCGTGGCTGGACTCGCAGGTCACTGTCGCGGCCGGAGCAGTCGGTACGTCATTGCCGCGACGCGATCCACGATCGCGAGGGCGTCTGCGGTCGCATCGGGGGCCCAACGGCGTGACCCAAGCGAACAGACCCAGTGCCGCGAGTGCGAATCCGAGTGCGCCGGGTCTGAGTCGTTTCAGACAGCGGCGGGGGACAAGCCCCGGCCTACGATGCGTCGTGGGCGATCGGCATGCTCACCGCCCACCGCAGCGACGTGGACAGGGATCACTGACGTGGGCACCGGTCCTGGATACGGGCACGGTCGCGGGCGACGGGCACGGTCGCGGATACGGGCACGGTGGCCGTCACCGTCAACGGTGGCGGCCTACGATCGCACTTGTGATCAATGATCAGGTCCCCCGCCGCTCCGGCTCGCGACCCTCTCAGCTGACGTTCAATTCGCCGGCTTGATGGCCAGGAAGAGCATGGCGCCGTTGCCCGTGGGTCCGACCAGGCCTCGGCGGTAGGCGAGGGAGAGCCAGATGTTTCCTTGCACGATGGTCTCGACGCCCGCCTCGACACCGGCCTCCCACACGCCTCCGGTGAGCCGTTCCGAGCCGAGGGCGCCGAGTGAGCCGTCCGCGATTCGAACGTTGATGGCGTAGCGCGAGCGACCGCCGCGGATCATCGCATAGGGCGTGACGGGCCCCAGCGGAAGCTGCACCCCCACACCCAGCTCGAAGCGCGCGGTGAAGGTGTGGTCCGGAGTCACCTGGAGGTTCGCGTCGCTGGCGAAGGACGTCCCGCCGTCGCGTATGCTCCCACCTCCCAGGTACATGCGAACCTCGGGAAGACGCAGCCACGGGGTCGGGCGATATGTGTGAGCGAAGACGACGCCGCCCGAGAGCGACATATGCCGTCCCCTCACCTGCGCGGGTGAGAGGCGTGTGCCGGCCAGCGCACTGACCTCGGGGTGGCGGAAACGCAGCGACATCTGGCCTGGATCCACCTGATCGACGAAGAAGCCGATGAGCATGTGGTACCCGGTCGCCTCGTGGAGGGCCCGCTCGAAGAAGGTGGGCTCGGCCTCGGGCTCGGGGTCCGGCGTCGCATCCGGCGTCGGCCGGGCACAGGGCTGGTTCCGACCTCCCTCCGGGACGGAGTCGAGGCAGTCCTCCTGCTCCGAGTTGGGGACGGGGACGTCGTGCTCGGCGTTGGGGACGCGGATGATCTGGACCTCGGCCTCGGCCTGATCCTGCGCGGCGGCGGCGCTGGACCCGTGGGAGAAGAAGGCCACGGCCAGCAGGGCGAGGAGGACCGAGCGGCGCGACCGGCACGAGCGGCCGACGGACGTGCGTGTCTCTGACGTCATCGAGGAGAAGAACGCAGGCGCGCTCCCATGCTTACACCGGAGAGGTGTGCAGACCTCCGAAGAGGTGCCACGCAGCTCGCGCCATGTCGATGTGGGGCCGCGGCTCGCGCGTCGCCCTACCTATCCGTTCACGTCCTCAGGGCGCGGGACAGGCTGCGTCGGGCGTGCCGCTTGGGGTGCCCGCGTCGATCCACAGGAGCAGGGTCGTGGTGTCGGCCGCGTTCAGCGGGGCGTCTGGCACGGGCGGCATCGGCGGCGGCATGGCCGTGATGTTGGCCGGCATGATCTGCCAGACCGGCGAGGAGGGATTGTCCGGCGCCGGGCTCTGGGGGTCCTCCCAGCTCACCAGCGCCATCGGTGCGAAGTTCGTCGGTGGTCGGCTGTGACCGCGACGGCTGTGACCGCGACGACAGTGGCCCGCCAGGACCGCCTCGACGTCACAGGGCAGCGGAGTCGCACCCGCGGCGACCACGCCCGTGTCGAGCGCGCCAGCGTCCGGCAACGAGCCATCGCTCGGCCCCCCGTCGTGCCTTGAAGCGGAACCCGAGCAGCCGAGGAGCCCCAGCGGCAGCGCGACGGCGACGAGCGCCCCGTGGGTCCCGTCATGCCTGCGACCATTCGGGTCGAAGCTCCGTCGTCCTGCCGAACGGCACCGCCGCACGTCGACGGTCGCCCCAGGCAGCGCGTCGGACCCCTTCTCCCCGGGTCCTACGCTGAACACTTGCGTCCGCTGGGATGGCTGCATATAGGGGTGCTCCTACTGTCGGCGTGAGCTGATAGCAGAGATGGCGTCACGGGGCCCGATTCTGGGTCTCGAGGGCATCAAGAGGCGAGATGAGAGCCGCCAAACGGGTCTGTGGAAGAAAGCTCGAACTGCCTGGGGCCAACGCGTTGGATAACCTCGTGACAGCACTTACCCCGAGGATGCGCCCGGTCCGTCCAGACCCCCAAGATCTCGCATTGACTCATGATTCCGACACCTTCCAAGACTTTGTCCAGAATTCACAAGCCCTAAGACGACGATGAATTTAAGATCTCCCTGATCTACTTCTCCCCACACCACATCCATCGTCCCCCACTTCCGTTCGTTCTCCCCCTCTTCTCGAGCCCGCCTCTAGTCGAGCTAGCCAACCATCGAGGTCATGCATGCAGATCACCCTCCAGAAACGCGACTTCCTCCGTGGCCTCGCGCGTACCCATGGAGTCGCCGATCGCAAGAGCTCGATGCCGATCCTCTCGAACGTGCTGCTCGACGCGAGCGCCGATCACGGCCTGAGGCTGAGCGCGACCGATCTGTACCTCGGCATGAGCTCCGTCGTTCCCGCGGAGGTGGTGGTGCCCGGTGTGGTCGCGGTGGCCGCGCGCACGCTGTTCGAGATCGTGAAGAACCTGCCCGCGGGTGAGGTGAAGCTGGCCGTCGGAGAGAACCAGGCCGCGGAGATCCGCTGCGGCAAGGTCGTCTACCGCATCCCCGGCATGCCCGGAGAAGACTTCCCGCCGCTGCCGAACCCGGAGGGCGCCGAGAGCGTCGCCGTGCGCGTCGCCATCCTCTCCGAGCTGGTCGCGCTGACCCAGTACTCCATGTCCACCGACGACACGCGCCCTCACTTGGCGGGCGCGCTCTTCGCGGCCGACGACGGCGTGATCCGCATGGTCACGACCGATGGTCACCGCCTGAGCAAGGCCGAGCACCATCTGCCCACGGACGCGCCCAAGCCCAGCTTCTCGATGCTCATCCCCCACCGGGGCGTAGGCGAGCTCAGGAGGCTCCTGGACGACGCCAAGGCGGATTCCAAGGCTGGCAGTGAAGCGCCCGTCCTGGACATCGTACAGACCGGTGGACACGCCTTCTTCGGCTACGCCGGCACCATGCTCAGCGTGAAGCTCGCGGACGAGCAGTTCCCGCCCTTCGAGAAGGTGATCCCCCAGTCGCAGACCAAGCGCGTCGTGACCGCCCGCAACCGACTGATCGAAGCCCTGAAGCGCATCAGCCTGGTGGCGAACGACAAGAGCGGTGGCGTGCAGCTCAGCCTCGAGCCCGGCGTGCTGAAGATCCAGAGCCAGAACCCCGACGTGGGCGAGGGCAGCGAAGAGGTCGACGTCGACTACGACGGCGACAAGCTCAGCATCGGCTTCAACGCCCGCTACATGCTCGACGTGCTCGGCGCCCTCACCCATGACGAGGTGGCGCTGGGTCTGAGCGGAGAGCTCGATCCATGTGTGATTCGTCCGGTCGGCGATGGCGTCGACTTCGCCGGCGTGATCATGCCCATGCGCATCTAGATGGCCGCGGCAGCGCTCCGAGTCCTGCGCTTCTATGCGCGCGGGTTTCGCAACCTAGAGCGCCTCGACCTCGAGCCCGGACCACGCTTCAACGTGTTCTCGGGCGACAACGGCGCGGGCAAGTCCAACCTGCTCGAGGCGCTCCATCTGCTAGGCGCGGGTCACAGCTTTCGCAGCGCGGCCAAGCTCGACATGATCCAGCGTGGCGGCAGCGAGTCGACGCTCGAGGCGCTGATCGACGCAGGCAGCGCGCCGCGAAGGCTCGGGCTACGCCTGCCGCGACAGGGTTCGAGGCGCCTGGTGCTCGACGGCAAGCGTCCGCGCGCGCTCTCGGTCTGGCAGGCGGCCGTGCAGGTCGTGATCTTCCATCCGGGCCACCTCGCGCTCTCGACCGGCAGCTCCGAGCTCAGGCGCGCCTTCCTCGATGGTCTGCTCGAGCAGGCCTCGCCCAGCTACGCCGCCAGCCTCGCGCGCTACACGCGGGCCTTGAAGAGCCGCAATCGCGTGCTCAAGGACGAGTCCCCCGACGGCATGGCGCTGTTGGCCTACGCCGAGATCCTGAGCCGCGAGGGCGCTCAACTCGTGCGTGAGCGGCGCGCTCTGATCGAAGAGCTCGGGCCGCTCGCCGAACGCGCCTTCGAGGAGATCTCGGGCACGGAGCAGAAGCTGACGGTGCGCTACCTGCCGCGCGTTCTGGGTGGAGAGAGCGATCTGAGGGAAGCCATCGCGGCTAGCCTGAGCCAGGACCTGACGCGCGGTTACACGACCCAGGGACCACACCTCGACGACCTCTCGCTCGCGGTCAGCGAGGTCTCAGCGCGTCATCACGCCTCGCAGGGTCAACACCGCGCGCTCGTGCTCTCGCTCAAGGTCGCCGAGCTCGATACGCTGGCGCGGCGCGTGGGACGCACGCCGCTCCTGCTGCTCGACGACGTCTCGAGCGAGCTCGACCGCAGCAAGAACCGACGCCTCTTCTCCATGCTGGCGCGTCTCGGTGGACAGGTCTTCCTGACCACGACGCATCCCGAGTTCATCCTGCTCGACGAGGATCGCGTGGACTACGAGGTCGAGCGCGGACGAGTCACCCGGCGCTGAGCTGGCTCAGGGTCCTTGCGCAGGGTCGGCCCGAAGCTCCACGAGAATCGAAGCGCGGCCTGGCGCGTCAGACGTCCATGCGCGCCATCATGCTGTTGCTCTTCTCCCTCGCCCTCGCCGCCCCGGGGTCGGCCCAGTCCTCGTGCGTGTCGCTCACGCACGGCTATGTCGGCTACGGCTCGGTGGGACCGGCCGGAGGCATGGCCGTGGTTCCGGGGTGGGTGGTCGGCACGTTGCGCATGCGCACGAGCTGCGAAGTGCATGGGCTGACATTGGTGCGCGTGGACCTGCTCGACGCCGCCGGGCAGCGCGTAGGGACCGCGTCCACGGAGCTCGAGCTGCGCGTCTCCCCACCAACCCGCGCGGTTCGCGACCTCATGCAACAGGGCACGGAGCCCACGCCGCCCGTGATGTCCGCGGGGGAGCGGGTGCTGTGGATCCACGCGCGCATCGAGGGCGATGTCGACCAGCTGACGCGTCGCGCACCCGTACGCTATCGAGCTCATCTGCGAGCGAGTGATGGCACATCCTTCGTGGTCGAAGGCGCGCTCGATGGACCCTGGCCCACCGCCTAGTGCTTGGTCAGGAGCGCGCGGTTCAGATCACGGAGTGAAGCTGGCGCACCGTGTCCTCGAAGCTCGAGTGCTCGCGTTTGCCCTGCTTGAGGAAGGCCTCGATGCCGTCGATGCGCGCGAGGGCCGCGTCGAGTTTGGCGTCGCTGCCCGCCTTGTAGGCGCCGAGGGAGACGAGGTCGCGCTTGGCCTCGTAGATGGCCAGGTGCTCGCGCAGCTTCTGAGCTGCGGAGCGATGCGCGTCGTCGGTCACAGCGTCCATCACGCGCGACAGGCTGCGCAGGATGTCGATGGCGGGCCAACGCCCGCGCGCCCCGAGCTCGCGATCCAGGATCACATGACCGTCGAGGATGCCGCGCACCTCGTCGGCGACGGGCTCGTCCATGTCACCGCCCTCCACCAGCACGGTGTAGAAGGCCGTGATCGATCCCAAGGGTGAGGTGCCACTGCGCTCGAGCAGCTTGGGCAAAGCAGCGAACACACTGGGCGGATAACCGCGTCGTGCGGGTGGTTCTCCGGCGGCGAGTCCCACCTCACGTCCGGCGCGGGCGAAGCGCGTCACGCTGTCCATCATGAAGAGCACACGACGGCCGCGATCGCGGAACCACTCGGCGATGGCCGTGGCGGTGTAGGCGCTCGAGAGGCGTACCAGCGCGGGCGCGTCGCTTGTCGCGCACACCACGACGCCGCGCGCGCGTCCCTCGTCGCCCAGGGAGTCTTCCAAGAACTCGCGCACCTCGCGGCCACGCTCGCCCACCAAGCAGACCACGAAGACGTCGGCCTCGGCCTGGCGCGCGATCTGACCCATCAAGGTGCTCTTGCCCACGCCGCTGCCGGCGAAGAGGCCCACGCGCTGTCCCTCACCGACGGTCAACAAGGCATCCAGGGCGCGCACACCGAGCACGAGGGGTTTGTCGATGCGTGGGCGCTCCATCGGGTTCGGAGGCTCGCGCATCACGCTGTACCGTTCGCCCTCGATCGGGGCGCCACCGTCGATGGGCTGACCGAGTCCGTCGAGCACACGCCCGAGCAGCTGTTCCGAGCATCGAATCGACAGCGGCTCGCCGGTGGGCTCGACGCGATCGTCGGGGCCCACGCCCTCAGCGCTGCCCAGAGGCATGAGCGTCGCGTCGTCCTCGTCGAAACCCACCACCTCGGCCAGCAGCGGTGGCGCCTCACGTCGATGGATGCGCGTCATCTCGCCCAGGCGCACGCCCGGAATCGCCGCCTTGATGCTCAGGCCCACGATGGAGCGCACGCGGCCTTCGACCGCCACGGCATCGGAGCTGCCGAGACGGGAGAGCAAACGATCGACGTCGAGGGCCATGCGCCGAGCATAGAGAGAGTCGGCGTCGGTCTCAATCGAAGAAGATCCGCGTGAACGACAGGGGCGATCCTCGAGTCGGATCGCCGTGAACCCTGCGCGCGATCCGTCAGCGCAGCGAGCTCAGCTCGGAGGCGATGCGCGCGAACTCGGGCGCGGCGACGCTGCCTCCCCAGCCATCGTTCACCGTCGCCGTGACCACGACGACGTGGGTCACGGGTTCGCCCACCAGCCCCGCGAAGGTGGCCACTCGTCGATCTCCGTCCATGCACGTGCCGGTCTTTCCCGCGACGTGAAGGCCCTCGACCCGGGCGCTGCTTCCCGTGCCTCGACCACCGACCGCGCGCGTCAGCATCTCGCGCAACGTGCGCGCCGTGGCCGCCGAGAAGACGCGCTGCCGTGTGCTCGATCCGCTGTCGTCGAGCGCGACCACTTCGCCGTCGTTGGCGAGGGACACGTAAGCTGCTGCGAGATCCCTGGGCGACACGAGCATGCCCACGCCACCCGCAAGGGTGAGCGCCTTGTCCGAGTCCCAGCGCGCGTCCGTGCTCAGGCCCAGCGCGTCGAAGCTCCTGCGCACGGCGTCTGCGCCGACCGCGCGGACCAGCTTGGCTGCGCCAATGTTGCTGGAGTGGATCAGGACCTCGGCGGCGTCGAGCGAGTCGCGCGGATGGGCGTCTCGGAAACGTTGGTCACCCACCATCCACGCGCCGCCTTCGCCCGAGAAGCGTCGGCCCGGATCGAGGCCCGCGTCGAGCGCAGCCGCGACGGAGAAGGGCTTGAGCGTCGAGCCGACTCGCGTGGGTCGAAGGATATCCCCCGCCTGTCCGAGGATTCGTCCGACGACAGGATCGACGATGACCACGGCGGCGTGATTGGCGCCTCGCGCACGCAGCCTCGCCAGCGCGCCCTGGGCGATGGTGCCGACGTCGTCGACGCGCCCAGCGTCGAGCACGCGCGCCTCGTCGGAGAGGGGTGGAGAGACAGGGGCGCAGCCCAGGGCCACGATCGCGAGGATCAGAGGGCTTCGTTTCATGGACGTCGAGACCGCGTTCGCGGCGGCATCTATTCCCGCCGATCGGGCGCAGGTCGCCGCCTCCGTCGCGGGCTCTGGCGTGGGGGATCGGGCATCCAACGTTGCCGCACCGGGTCGTAGTGAGCCGACGCCGACAACGTCACGTACGCTCGATCGCCGTAGCTCAGCTGCGCGACCTGATGGACCGATCCGGAGGCCGCGAAGCGAATGGGGAAGCGGAAGTCGGAGGGAACGGGCGAGCCCGGCGGTCCCCATCCGACAGGGGACGCGCTCTCACAGCGCAAGAGGTCGCGCGGGACGCCCGCGACCTCGGCCCGCTCGGGCGCGCATCGCCACTCGAAGTCGCCGTCGTACTGCTCGCGCAGGTAGGAGCCGCCGTCGCGCCACGAGCACTCGAGCTCGACCGAAGCGTGGGGCGAGCCGGTGCTGATTGAGGCGAAGGCCTGGACCACGCAGTAGCCCACGCCCGTCCCCAGCAGACCCATGACGAGGATGGCCGCCAAGGCCGGCAGACCGTGCCGGAGCTCTCCGAGCTTGCGCAGCGCCGGCACCAAGAAGCCCGTCGCGGCCAGGTCGTTCGGGAAGAACATGCCCAAGCTCATGATGGCGAAGAACTCTCCGCGTTGCGCGAGCGGCCACTCAGGTGGAGGCGTCG
>JAACVI010000469.1 GCA_009992505.1 Myxococcales bacterium | reverse complement strand
GCGCCGACGACGCCAGAGCAGGCCGAGCCCGAGCACCAGCGTCAGACCGAGCGCGAGCGGAGCGCGCCCGTTCTCGGAGCCGGCCACGCGACAACCGCAACCCTTGTCCGAGGGCGGGGCGACGACCGGCAGATGCCGGACGCAGACCACGTAAGCGGGGCTGTCGACGCTGACGCCATCCTGGACGCCGAGGTTGAAGCTGACGGCCTGCGCCAAGCTCCCGATGCCGTAGGTGGGCGTGCTGCTCCAGTAGGTGTCCCCGCGCAGATCCGCGAAGACGGGGCTGGTGCGAACCGGCGTGGGGGCGCCGTAGTCCAACAAGCCGCGGAGCTCGTTGGCGCTCGGGACGTGGAAGCCCGACTTGCTGTCGACCTCGAGGCGGGCGCAGTACTGCAAGCCCTGAGACCAGGTCATGCGCGTGGTCGAGGGGTGGGCCTGCCACTCGAGCCCGCTCTGCTCGTCGACCAAGGTGCCGCCGCTGGCGACCAGTGATCCGCCCTGGGCAAGCCCCGAGCCGGCCAGCGCGCCGCGCACACAGCGCGCCCGCAAGGCGTGGGTGGCCAGGGCGGGCACGACCTCACCCGCGTCGAAGCGTACGGTCCAGCCCTGGGTGCTGCCCGAGATGACGGGCGTGGCGCTCCAGTAGCTGTCGGAGGCGGCGCCCACGAAGAGCGGATCGATCGCGGGATCGAATTGGCCGCTGTCGATCAAGGTCGCCAGCTCGACCACCGTGGGCAAGCGATAGCTGCCGGCGGCGGCGTCCGCGGTGGAGAAGGCCGCGCAATGGGCGACGGCGTCGGCCTGCGTGTACTCGGTCTCGTCCTCGGTCGCGACCCACGAGAGGCCCGTCGACGCGGACACCAACTCGGAGCCCACGGCCTCGAAGGAGACATCGTTGGGAGCGAAGTCACCGTCCTGCAGCGGGTGCGCGTCACGGCGGCAGCTCAGGTCCTGGCGCTCGTCGTCGGCGCAGCTCGACATGCCCGTGCGCAGCGCCGCGGGATGCGGGGAAGGCGGCTCGGGCGCGGCGGGCGGAGGACCGGCGTCGGCCGGGCCCGCGTCGACGCCGGCGTCGGGCACGCCGCCGTCACTCTCGAGCTCGGGCAAGCGCGTGGGCGAGAAGACCTCGGCCCAGGGCATGCACGTCGTGGGGTTGCAGCCGCCCGCGACGAGCACGTCGTTGGAAGGCAGCGCCACGGCGGTGTGATACGCGCGGTCGAGGACCATGTGCTCGACCTCGATGAAGCGCGCCTGGCTGGGCACGTAGACGACGGCCGAGGGCAGGGACGTCGTGGGTCCGGCGGCTCCACCGGCGAACATCACCTCGCCCGTCGGCAGCAGGCTCGCCGTGTGGTTGTGGCGCGGTCCCGGCATGGACGGCCCCGCGGCGACGACGCCCGTGGCCGGATCCCAGATCTCGGTGGTGGCCAGGGTGCGCATGCACTCGGCGTCCGCGCAGCCACCGGCGAGGATGACCTTGCCGTCGGCCAAGAGCGTGGCCGTGTGTCCCGCGCGAGGCGTGTCGAGGGTGCCGGCGGCCGCGAAGGCCCCTGCGCTCGGATCGTAGATCTCGACGTCGGCCACCATGGTCGCGCAGGCAGGATCGGCGCAGCCGCCGGCCACGAGCACGCGACCGTCCGGCAGCGCCGTCGCCGTGGCGAAGCCGCGGGCGTGGGCGAGAGGCG
>JAACVI010000006.1 GCA_009992505.1 Myxococcales bacterium | reverse complement strand
CGAGGCAACGCGTGAGCACAGCCTCGAGGCGCTGCATGGGCTCGGGGCGGTTTCCGAGGCGCAGCCAGTAGACCTCTTCCCACACGTCCCAGTACACGGAGCAGGCGAAGCGCCGCGTGGCGAGGGGCGAACCTCCGTGCTCGCGGTAGGCTTGCACGGTGACCACGAACTGTTTGCGCAGACCGCTCTCGAGCTGGTGGCGGGCGGTCGGCGTCACCAGATCGCGCGCTGAGAAGCTGACGCGTGGCACGCCGTCTTGCCAACGCACGCCCACCTCGCGCTGAGCCAGCTCTTGCGCCGACACCAGAGTGACGACCCCGAGCGTCAGCGCTAGCCAGAGCGTGAGCAGGGAACGGCGCTTCATAGCTGAATGAAGCCCAAGAGGTTGGAGAAGCCGAGCTGGAAGACGCCGATGTCGGTGTCCATCCTCAGACCCAGGTCGAAGGTCAGGTCGATGGGCACCCGGGCCGCGCCACGATAGCCGGGGACGGCGCGCCCGACCTCGCGGCGATTCGAGATCCCGTACACGCCCACACCGACGTAGGCGTTGAGCGCACGAACGCCGCCCGTGCCCGAGTAGAGCTGCATACCGTACTCGGCGTCGACGCGACCCACGACGTCGCCCGTACGCATGGCCGCGACCGCCGTGCCGAAGAGGTTGGGCGCGGGACGCCGGTCGAGCTGCATCTCGAGCACGCGCGACGGCACGAGGTCCGTGAAGTCCGCGGCGTGGAAGAGATAGAAGAAGGGCGCGTTCCCGAAGACGACACCCGCGAAGGCGCCGAGACGTAGTGAATGCTTGTGGCCCCAGGGCAGGGGCACCCAGCGCTGGACGCGTCCGCTGGCCTTCAAGAAGTCGTAGTCGCTGCCGATGAAGTGGATCGCCCCATCCACGGCGAAGTCGATCAACAGGCCGCGCGTGGGCAGCGCCGGATCGTTGCGTCGGTCGTAGACCAGGCCCACGCGGATGGTCGAGACCCAGCTGCCGGCGCGCCGGATGGCGAAGTCGATCGGCCGCACCTCCGTGCCGTAGGACTCACTCGCCGCCTCGGGCATGGCCAGCACGTTCACGCGCTCGCCCCGCCAGGAGAGGCGATAGCGCGTGGACGCGCCGAGATCGCGGCCGGTGCCGAGCTCCACACCCCCACGGCGATAGATGACGACGGCGTTGCGCGCCTCGATGGCGGGATCACAGACGGTCGGCGCGGGCGGACAGCGAATCGCGACCAACGGATCGTGGCCGAAGAACTCGCGTCCGTTGTGGAAGAAGCCCGTGATGCTGAGCGCCATGGGCGAGTCGCGAAAGTGCGGCGCCACGAAGGAGAGGCGCGCAGCCTGCTGGCGCTGGGCTCCAAGCACGCTCGCGCGCAGCGTCAGGCCGGTGCCGAGGAGGTTGGTCTCGGCCAGCTGCACGCCCGCGTAGGGCATGACCGTGACGCGTGTGTCGGTCGTGCGCGTGAGACCCTCGGAGACGCCGAAGGCCAGCTGCTCGATGACGACGGTGTTGCGCTCGTGCACCTGAACGACGAGCACGACCCAGCCGCGGTGCGCGCCCCGGCGCAGGCTGAGATGGACCTGCCGAAACCAGCCCGTGCCCAGCAGACGCCAGCGGATGGCCTCGATCTCCTCGTCCTCGGGATCGATGAGATCGCCGTGTTCGAGCGGGACGTAGCTGCGGATGACGCTGCCTCGAGTTCGATCGTTGCCCTCGACGCGCACGTCCTCGAGCATGAAGCGACCGGGCCCGGCGACGCCTTCGGGTTCGCCCCCCTCCCATCCATCGGAGGGGTAGTCGTCCGACACGTGCCCGGAGGGCTCGTCGTCCGCAGACGCCGATTCCTGTGCGTCGCCGGCCGCTGCCACGGAGTCCGGATCCGCGCTGTCGACCGACGCGGTTGGCGCGCTCTCGGTGTCGACGTCGGGGGAAGCCGACGCGTCGACGTCGGGCGAGGTCGCCGTGGGTTCGTCTCCCGGCTGGGCGGACGGCGCGGCGGACGCTGGGGATTCGTCGGCCGGCGCGACCGCCGGCGTGGTGGCCTGCGCCGAGGCGTCGAGGGGCTGCGCGAGCAACGACGCGCCGAGCACGGCCAGCGCCATGCCGCAGAACCGCGACGATCGGGCGAGGCGACCGATGCTCGACACGGAGGAGTTTCTGCGAGGCGGTCGAACCACCGCCGGAGCCTACTCTAGGGGGGGTAGCTGGGCGAGGAGCGCCAGCATCGCCACGGCGACCACGAGCACCACCAGGATCCACAGGAGCGTCGTGCCCGGGGAGAAGTCGTCCTCGGGCTTGTTCACATGAAGCATGCCGTCGGGGGTCGTCGCGTCCGCTGCTGCCATCGCTATCTCTCCACTGCCCCCACCCTCACGGACGCCCTTGGGCGCCGCGATATTCTTTCTCGGCGGGGACGGCTCGGGGGTCATGCGTCCACGTGTGGCTTCGGGCAAGACCATCTCGGCCGTGACGTCGTCGCGCACGTGTCGCGTCGAGGTATCGGTCAGGCCGCGCGCCGCGGGAGCCCCACCGAGGTAGATGACCTTCACGGTGGCGTCGCGACGTGGACCTCGCGGCCTGTGCGTGGGCGGCGGCAAGGTGTCGCCCGCCCTGGGCAGAGGCAGGGACGGCATGAGGGGGCCCGTGCGAGAACCCGGTCGTCGCTCCTCGCGCTCGCGCAGGATGGACGCCAGAGCGACCTCGACGATGCCCAACAGGGGAGGCTCGGAGGCGGGACGCGGCGGCGCGGGCAAGGACTCGTGCAAGAGCTTCGTGCTCGCCACGTCGGCCAGAGTCTTGGCGTCGACGCGGAACGAGCCCTCCTCCCAGGCGAAGACGTCGTTGAGGTCTTCGACCCCGTCGAGGCGGATGGTCGACAGCTCGCCGCCCTCGTACAGGATCTCCGCGCGTTGACCCTTGGCCTCGAAGGTGAGCTGTCCACTGAGGCCGGCGCGCTCACAGTAATTCATCAAGTCGGCCGGCACGTGGACGGCCAAGGATCCTTCCCGCCGCGTCGCGCCTCCGGAGGAGACCGGCAGCGGAGGCAGGCGCTGATAGACCCAATAGGTCCCGGCTCGCAGTTCCAGCAGCCTCTCGAAGGCGTCCTCTCCGTCGGCGCGCTCGGGCTGATCCGTGGCGATCTGTCCCGCGACGAGGACGACTTCCCACGGCTCTCCGTCGACCTCGAAGACCAGGGCCCCGGTCGCACATGACGCCTCGATCTCGGTCAGCAGGGAGACGATTCCCTCGGCCGGGATCTCTCCTTGGAGTACGGCGATCTCGGCTGCGTCAGGGGCGGTCACGTGGCTAGAAACTAAACGAGCGCCGCGTCGAAAGCGAGAGCGCCGGAGAGAGCTTGTCTAAGTCGCTACCGGCAGCACCGGGCCAGCGACCGGGAGGTCGAGCGCCCGCCGCGTCGCCTCCCACGCGATGCGATGCGCGCGCGCGCCTTCCGCCAGCCGGAACGGCCCAACTCGGGGCAGATCCTCCAGGATCACGCTGAGCGTTCCACCTCGGTGTGGAGCCTCGAGCGCGGGGCTACCGGGCCGACGCCAAGGCGAACGCGAGGCCAGGTGGTGATGCAGGATGCGCTCTCCCGGAGTCGCGCCGAGCAAGCCGGGACGGTCGAAGAGACCACCGTCGAGGCAGGCGCGTCCCGCGACTCGCACGGGGGAGAAGAGGAAGGGCACGGCGCAGCTCGCGCGAATCGCGGAGGCCAACTCCCCGTGGCGCACGACCCGCGTACGCGCAGTCGCCACATCGAAGACAGACACCCCAAGGGGTGTTCGGCATCCAGCAAAGGTCTGCGTCGGCAGCACGCGCTGGAGGATCGAATGGAAGCGAGCGCCACGCAGCAGACCGGCTCCCGGCGCCGGATCCCAGAAGTCCTGACGCCGCAGACCGAGCAAGACCTCCGAGAAGTCTCGCGCCGGCAGCCCAGCCGCCCACGCACCACCCACCAGGGCCCCCGCGCTCGAACCCAGCACCGCCCTCGGTCGCAGATCGGAGTCCTCGAGCGCAGACAAGAACCCCGCGTGAGCGAAGAAGCCAAAGAACCCAGAGGACATGCCCAGCGTAAAGGGCGCGTCCATCAACCACTCGCGCAGCGTCGGCATGAGATACCTGCCTCTCTACTACGGCTCTAGGCACGTGGCCGTGAACGAATCCCGCCCTGGGTCAGCTCGGGCTCAGCGCGAGCGGTCGCCACAGCAGCGGAAGCCTTGGCCCTCGTAGCGCTGCTCGGGCGGCTGGTAGGCGGGCGGATCCCAGGTACATTGGACGTATTTGCCCATGTTGGCGTAGGCACCGCCCACCTGCTGGCGGAGGATGCCCGTGGGATCCGCGTTGGCGACCCACTCGCCGATATTGCCGGAGAGGTCGTACACGCCCTCCGGGCTCACGCAGCGCTCGAAGCTGCCACCTGGGGCGAGGTGCTTGGTGCTGAGGTCCGAGTCGCGCTCCGAGGTGTTGCAGCGCCCCTGCTCGTACTCGTCGCCGTAGGGGTAGAGGCGTCCCTCCGTGCCGGCGCAGGCGCGCAGCCACTCGTCCGCGGTGCAGAGGCGGAACCCAGCCCTCGCGCAGGCCGCGGACGCGTCGTCCCAGGACGCGGCCGAGCTGGGCAATGTGCCCTCGGCGCTCAACGCCCGCGCGTCACTCCCCATGCCGTCGATGCGGGCCTCGAAGCGATCGATGCACACGCCACGATCCGCGAGCAGGGCCATGCGCACAGGACACATGGGCGCCGGGGGCGCCGCCGCCGATTCGCTCGCCACCTCGTGCGAGCAGCAGCCCAGGGCCAAGAGTACTAACCGGGCGCCCAGAGAGACGAGCCCACCAGGTCGAGTCGTCATCGCGATCAGTAGGCCCAGCTCGCTCGAGCGCCCGTGAGCGTCGGCCGCAAGCTGCCGCTCGTGCGGAAGAGCCGCGCGTCGAACCGCAGGTAGCGGTGGCGATGCAGGTCCGCCGGACAGCCAGAGAGATCTGCGGGTGACATGCTGAAGGGCCCGCAGCTCGTGCCCGAGTCGAGCGACGCGATCTCGTCGGCGGAGCGCACCGTCACCTCGACGCCCGTGCCCGCAGGCTCGATCGAGTCCCAGGAGACCTGAGTCCAATAGGGTGTGAGGTAGCCGGAGTCGAAGGTCTGGCTCCAGATGCCCTCGGGCGCGGTGAAGGTCCGCAGCAAATGCCCCGTCATGTCGGAGTAGCTGTAGAGTTCCTGACCGGAGTCCACCGTGTAGGTCGCAACGAAGCGGCAGGATGTGTCGAAGACGTTGACCGAGCCGCTGCCGAAGCGGCTCGGCACCCACAGCCGACCCGTGCGATCGACGGCGATGCCGTGAGGGTTGGTCCCGCTCGGGATGGGCGCGCGACAGCGCAAGGCACCCGTGACCCCATCGAAGCCCACGATTTCGTTGGTGCCGTAGCTCGAGCCCCAGACCGTGCCGTCCGGATGAACGGTGACGGCGGTGACTTGCGTGACCCCCGTGTCGAGCACGGAGAAGTCGCTGCGCCGGATGGCGTGGACGCTGCCACCGCCGCTCCAGCCGCCGAACCACACCTGCCCGATGCCGTCGGGCGCGATCCCGTAGAAACTTGGGTTCGGGACGCTCGTCGTGCTGTAGTCGGCGGTGTTGATGCGGATCGTCGTCGGAGACGACGCAGTCCACACGAAGCCGTCGGGATCGACCGTCAAGCCATAGATGTTGACGGCCGTGTCGAGCTCCCGAATTACCCGGCAGGTGGGCGGCGTGGTCGAGCTGTCGACATCGGTGCCGCTGATATGCCACAGGTGGCCTGTGTTGTAGGCGCCAGCCCAGACATTACCGAGACCGTCGATCGCCGCGGAGCGAGCCACGCCAACGACCGGAGCGCGGCAGATCAACGACCCGTCTTCGGCCGAGAGGTGGACCACGTTCGACTGCGTCACGTCGAGGGGGTTGCTGCCCGTGTAGGCGCGGTTGGTCACCCACACGCTGCCATCGATGGCCACCGCCGTACGCGAAGGCCAGCGCCCGTGCGAGTCGACCTGCCAGTTCTTCACGCCCGTGGTCGTGTCGATCTGCGCGACCTGATTGCGCCCGGTGACAGCGATGTAGATGTAGTCGAAGTCGGTCGTCGACTGCCCCAGGGTCACGCCTCCCGGGTGGTCCGGATCGGGCTCCACCGCATCGCATGTGCGGCCGGAGGCTGCGCAATCCGCCGGCGTGTCCCAGATCTCGGTGAAGCAGGGCTCGGGCTCGCAGGTACCGCAGGCGTTGGTCACGCCATCGTCGATCACGCCGTCGCAGTCGTCATCGAGCCCGTTGCAGGCCTCGACTGGCTCAGGCGCGCATTCCCCGCAGCGATTCGCCACGCCCTCGTCGACGAGGCCGTCGCAGTCGTTGTCCATGCCGTCACAGACCTCCGTGCCGTCACAGAAGCCGCAGCCATTGGATCCCGCCGCCCAGCGCTCGTCCACGACTCCGTCGCAGTTGTTGTCCACGCCGTCACAGACCTCGGGCTGCGGCATCATTTGGCCGACGCACTCACCCCAGAAGGTGAACTCATCGCCGGAACAGGTCTGCGTGCCGCTCACGCACGTACCGACGCCCGCCGTGCCCGCGGGGCCACCGTAGCAGTCCTGGGTGGTGACGCCCACGCAGCTACAGCCGTCGTCGACCAGGCCGTTGCAGTCGTCATCGAGGCCGTTGCCGCAGGTATCCGTGGCCGCGGGCGCACCACAGGCGCCGCAGGCGTTGGTCACGCCCTCGTCGGCCACGCCGTCGCAGTCGTCGTCCACGCCATCGCACACCTCGGCCGCTCCCGGGTGGCGCGCCGCATCCGTGTCATCGCAATCGCTGGGCCAGGCCGAACCGTCTCCATCGCCGTCGGCGCAGCCTTCGTCCACCACGCCGTCACAGTCGTCATCCACGCCGTTGGGCGTGCTCGCGGCGCACTCTTCTCTGGGTACCGTCTGTCCGACGCAGCTCCCCCAGCGCAGCGTGCCCGTGCCGTCGTCCACGCAGTCCCGCCGACCGCCTGTGCACACGCCTCGACCGTCGCTGCCAAAGGGGCCCTCGTAGCAGGGTTGGTTGGTGGGAGGGCGGCAGTCGCAGGTGGCCGAGCTCGGATCGCAGACGCAGCGGTAGTCGCAGTCGCAGTCCTCGTCCACGCGCCCGTCGCAGTTGTCGTCGAGGCCGTTGCCACAGGCCTCCGTCACCTCGGGTCCACAATCGCCGCAGGCGTTGCGCAGGCCCTCGTCGGCGACTCCGTCGCAGTTGTCGTCCACACCGTTGCACGTCTCGTCCGTGGGCAAGACCTGGCCCCGGCACTCTCCCGGCGTGCCCTCCGTGACGCACACGGCCACGCCTCGCCGACATGCACCCACGTTCGCGACCGCGCTGTCGCCCTCGAAGCAGGTCACGCGGTCACCGCGCTGACAGGCACAGTCCGGCTCGTCGGCGACTCCGTCACAGTCGTCGTCCACGCCGTTGCCGCAGACCTCGGCGGCGCCGGCGTGGGTGGCCGCAGACGTGTCGTCGCAGTCATCTCCGCCAGGGCAGGTGCCGGTGGGGGGTGAGGTTCCGTCACCGTCCACGTCGATGCACATGGACCCGGTGTCGGGGTGCCCCGAGTCCACCACAGCCCCATCGGGACCAGGGATGCAGGCGCCGTCGATGCAGAGCATGCCGAGCGCGCAGTCGCTGACGTCCGCGCAGGGGCCGTGGTTGCTAGCGCCGCCACAGTCGCAACCGCCGACGCCCATGGAGGTCGCTACGAACGCCAACATTACCCCAATTATCCGTTGATCGTGCATCCGGACCTCCGCCGAGAAGGTAGCCCCCACGACCCGCGCGCGTCAAGGCGCGCGAGCGATCGAGCGAACTGGAGAGCGTTCACCCCATGTTGGCCACCCCTGGGCGCAAGCAGCAGGAATCACGGCACTCGGGTCGGTGTGATGAAAGACGGGGCGTAGCCCAAGGTTGCTCTTGATGATCTGAAAGTCCTTCTCGACCGCGTCCTTGGCGCTGGTCGCGCGCGACCAACTCGGCCGCGCTGTGCGGCAGGTCGGCGTGGGGGAGGAGCAGCACGAAGCCGTCGGTGCTGCGACGCTTGTTCCAGGCGGCCTCGTCGAAGGCGAGCGAGACGACGAAGCGCTCGTGGCCCTCGTCGTCCTGCTCGTCGATCTGCACCGTGTCGATCGACAGCATCGAGCGGGAGGCGAGCTTGCCCGTGATGTCGCAGTGGGCCGACTCGCGCGTGGCCTTGTTGCCCTTGCGGCGCACGCGCGCGTTGACGTTGTGCACATAGGCCTCGACCTGGGCGCGATGGCGCTCATCGACCCCGGACGGGCACACAGGGAATCACGGGAAGATGCCGCGCTCCGAGTAGGCCTGATTCAACGCCTGCAGCGCCATGCAGTAGCTGGCGATGCGCATGTCGACGTTGTGCTCGCGGGCGAAGTAGTCGACACGACGGTAGGCGCGGATCATGGCGGTCTCGAGCTTGCGCTCGACCTCCTCCAGATCCCAGATCTCGCTGCGGCGGTTCTGGACCCACTCGTAGTAGCTGACGGTCACGCCGCCCGAGTTGGCCAACACATCCGGCAGGATCGGGATGCCGCGATCCTTGAGGATGTTCTCGCCGTCCGGCGTGGTGGGACCGTTGGCGCCCTCGGCGACCAGCTTCACGTCGAGCATCTCGGCCTCCTTCGCGCCCAGCTGGTTCTCGAGCGCGGCTGGGATGAAGAGGTCGGCCTTGGTCGAGAAGAAGTCGTCGCGGGAGATCTCCATGCCCGACTCGTAGCCGGCGATGGCGCCGTGCTCGGCCACATGGTCCATCAGCTTGTGGGCGTTGAAGCCCTCGGGGTTCGCGAGGTAGCCGCTGTGGTCACCGACCGCGATGGTCGAGACGCCGAGCTTCGAGAGCAGGAACGCGGCGTTGCCACCGACGTTGCCGAAGCCCTGGATGATCGCCGTCTTGCCCTCGAGCGCGAAGTGGTTGTCCTGGGCCCACTGCAGGATGCAGTGCAGCACGCCGCGGCTCGTGGCCTGATTGCGACCTTCGGAGCCGCCGCACGCCAGCGACTTGCCCGTGACGACCGCGCGCTGCGCGTTCTTGTGGGTGTCGCTGATCGAGTTCATGTAGGTGTCCATCATCCAGACCATGATCTGGGAGTTGGTCCCCATGTCGGGCGCCGGGATGTCGTAGTCGGGACCGATGTGCGTGCCGAGCGCGTGCGTGAAGCGACGCGTGATGCGCATGATCTCGTCCTTAGAGCAGTCGCGCGGGTTGAACTTGATGCCGCCCTTGCTGCCACCGAACGGGATACCCATCAGACCCGACTTCCACGTCATCATGGCGGAGAGCGCCTTGAGATCGTCGAGGCTGACGCTCGCGTGGTAGCGGATGCCGCCCTTGTAGGGCCCAAGCAGGTTGTTGTGCTGGATGCGGTAGCCCTTGAACAGCTTCAACGAGCCGTCATCCATCTTCACGGGGAAGTTGACGATGAGCTCGTTCTTCGGCTGGGAGAGCATCTCTCGGACGTGCGTCGGCAGGTGGACGACGTCGGCGGCTTGGTCGAGGTAGTCCTGAACCACCTTGAAGAACTGGTACTCTGGCTGGGCTTCTTGCGTCATTGCGCACTCCAATGTTCGAGCACCGTCTGGCTCGTCGGGCGCTATCCTGCACCCGGATTCGGTGGCGTCAACAACGCGGCGCGTCAGAAATGAGAGGACGCACAGCCGCGCCGGGCATGGCTTTACAGACCCGTGAGTCTGCGGCATGCGGACACGCGTTAGGGACCTCAGGCGGCTGGCGGGAGCCAGACCGTGTAGAGCCAGGTCAGCGCGCCGGTGATCAGCAGCGCGTCGATGCGATCCAGGATCCCGCCGTGTCCTGGCAAGATCTTGCCGCTGTCCTTCACGCCCGTGCTGCGCTTCAACAGCGACGCGAAGAGATCGCCGAGCTGACCGAAGGCACCGGCGACGACACCGAGGCCGATGGCGTGCAGCAGGGGCAGCTCCGGCAAGAGCGTGAAGTGCATGCCAACCGCGGACGCGACGGACGCGAGCAGACCACCCACGGCGCCTTCACGCGTCTTCTTGGGCGAGATCAGCGGATAGAGTTTGCGCTTCCCGAAGGCCTTGCCCGCGAAGTACGCGCCGGTGTCCGAGAGCCACGCCAAGAGCATGGTCAACATCACCCAGGCGCCACCATGGGGCAGCCGGTGCACGAACATGAGCGACGAGAGCAGACCCACGTAGATGGGCCCTGCGATGAGCCAACCGGTGCGCGCGGCCGCCGCTTCGATGGGCGTCGGGTACATCAAGGAGACGAGCACCGCTCCGAGCACTAGACCCACGAGCGCCGTGGGCAGGAAGAGCGGCGCGGTGACGAAGCGCAGCCCGAGGGCCAAGCCAACGGTCGCGAGCACGCCGTAGACACGAGGCAGGCGGTGATCCGGAAAGACCATCGTCATCAACTCGCCGCTGGCGATGGCCAGTGCGAGGCAGACGAGGATCACGAACGCCCAGGGCGGCGCGCCGAACATCAACCAGAGGATCAGTGGGATCAGTGGCACCACGGCGAGCAGCCGGACCGCCGTGTTGGACATGCGCGACGGGGGCGAATCTTCTGCTTCGCCGCTCACTCGCTCGCCTGCCGGGCGGGTTCCGGATCCGTCGGCTCGCCGAGGTCGGCGTCGGGAATGCGTCCAAAGCGTCGCTCGCGCGTCTGGTAGGTCGCGATCGCCTCGTGCAGATCCTCGGCTTCCATGTCGGGCCAGAGCCTGTCGGTGAAGACGAGCTCCGCGTAGGCCGCGCCCCAGAGCAGGAAGTTGCTGATGCGTTGCTCACCGCCGGTGCGGACCAGCAGATCGACGGCGCCCACATCCACGGAGGGAATCGCGGCGCCCAAGAGTGCCTCGTCGATGGCGGAGCACTCGAGTTCGCCCGCGTGGACACGCTCGGCGATGCCACGACAGGCGTCGGTGATCTCTTCTTGGCCGCCGTAGCTCAAGGCCAAGGTCAGGGTCATCTCGTCGAGCTGCTTCGTGTCGGCCTCGAGGGCCTCGAGCACGTGACGCACGGGCGAAGGCAACTCGTGCCGGCGGCCGATGGCGCGCAGGCGAATGCCGTTGTCCATCAGCTCTTTGCGTTCGTTGACCAGGAACTCGGTGAGCAGCTCCATCAAGGCGCTGACCTCGGCCAGGGGACGCTGCCAGTTCTGTTCGCTGAAGGCGTACATCGTGAGCGCGCCGATGCCCATCCGACGCGCCGCCCGCACGATGCGACGCACCGCCTTGGAGCCTTCGCGATGTCCATGACTGCGGTCGAGACCACGTGAACTCGCCCAACGTCCATTGCCATCCATGATGATGGCGACGTGATGGGGGAGCCGTTGTAGATCGACGACGGGCACAGTTCGCGCGAGTTACCACGGGCCATCTCATGCAGCAAGAGGGCCTGGAACGCGTTTCACGCTGCAAGAACGCGAAGTGGGCACGGGTTTCAATAATGACACTCGCTTGAAAATTGGCGTGTCGGTCTTTCGGGGGCGCATGCAAAGCGGGCGGGCGCGTGTAAGCTGCGTGCGTGACGTCATCGGATTACTACGCGGATCTCGGAGTCTCGCGTGGCGCCAGCGAGAGCGAGCTCAAGCGAGCTTTTCGCAAGCTAGCCCGGAAGCTGCATCCAGACCGCAACCCGGATGACGCGGCCGCGGAGGACCGCTTCAAGCGCGTCTCCCACGCCTACGACGTGCTCTCCGACCCCGAGCGGCGGAAGCTCTACGACGAGTTCGGGGATCAGGGTCTACGCGACGGCTTCGACCCGGACATGCAGCGACGCTACGGCGGCGGCTTCGGGGGCGGCATGCCCAGGGGCGGTCCCGCGGGCTTCGACTTCGACATCGGCGACGGGCTGCGCGGGAACGGCTTCGAGGGCTTCTTCGGCCGACGCGCGCCCAAGCGACCGACCCGCGGTCAGGAGCTCCAGGCGAGCGTGTCGGTGTCGCTCGCGGAGGCCTTCTCGGGCTGCACACGTGAGCTCAGCCTGAGCCGTACGGGCGAGGACGCGACCACGCTGAAGGTGAAGATCCCCGCGGGCGTGGCGGATCAAGGGAAGGTGCGCCTGCGAGGTCAGGGCGGCCGGGGACAGCACGGAGGTCCCGACGGGGATCTGCTGATGACCGTGCACGTGAACCCCCATCCCCATTTCAAGCGACGCGGCGACGAGCTCGAGTTGGAGCTTCCGGTCAACGTCCGGGAGGCACTCCTGGGTAGCAAGATCACGGTGCCGACCCCGCACGGTGAGGTCACGCTGAATGTCCCGCCCGGAAGCCAAGGTGGCGGGAGGATGAGGCTACGGGGCAAGGGCATGCCGAGGCGCGACGGCGGCTTCGGAGACCTGCTGGTGACGCTGCGCGTCCGCGTCCCCACGGATGCGAGCCGCGAGCTGCTCGATGCGGTGGACGCGATCGACTGGGGACCGCCCGCAGGTCGCGACGACCTGACCTTCTGAAGGGAGCCCTCGCGGCGCGGGACAAGCCAACTCTAGTGAGGACGCCGGACTTCGATCATGCGGTCACCCTCCTGCAGCTGGTCCACGACCTCCATGCCGCGCGCCACGCGCCCGAAGAGGGTGTAGCCGCCGTCCAGGGAAGGCTCCGCACCGTAGGTGATGAAGAACTGACTGCCCCCCGTGTCACGGCCCGCGAGCGCCATG
>JAACVI010000468.1 GCA_009992505.1 Myxococcales bacterium | reverse complement strand
GAACATCCCGAGGGCGTGACGGAGGAGCTTGGCGCTCGCGCCGAGACCGCGAGCCTCAGCACCCGAGACACGCGCGACGCGGACGAAGACGACGACGACGCGGACGACGGACCGAGAACGAAGAGCGCATCGGTCGAGGTGCAGACGCTGGCAACGCGCCCCGCCTTCGCGGCCATGCTGCAGGACGAGCCCGAAGAGCCGTCCACGCGCCGCATGGAGACGCGCGGCGAGGTGGCGGCGAAGGCAAGGGCGGTCGGCGACGGAGACGTGGCGGCGAAGGCAAAGGCGGTCGGCGGCAGCGACGTGGCGGCGAAGGCAAAGGCGGTCGGCGACGGCGACGTGGCGGCCACGGCAAAGGCGGTCGGCGACGGTGACCTCGAGCCCGTCCCCACGTCGACGCCACGAAGCCGCGCCTGGGTGTTGGGTGTGATCGCGCTGTCGGCGGCGGCGGCGGCGATCGCCTTCGCGCCCACTACCCCTGATGCGACGCCACCCGCAGCTCGGACGGAGACGCGCCCGCCGATCGCCGAGGATGCCGCCGTCCAACAACTCGCCGACGCCGCTGCGCTGCCCGGTCTGCCCGCGGACGCGGGTGAATCCGTTCACGCGGACGCCGCGCGCTCACCGACCCCGGAGCGACCGATGGCCACGCTGACCATCACGGCCACGCCCTGGGCGACTGTGCGCGTGGATGGCCGCGACGTCGGCACCACGCCCCTGCGTTCGCATCGCGTCTCGGCAGGAAACCACACCCTCTCCTTCGACAACCCGCCTCTGGGCCGAAGCCTGAACCGGCACGTGCACGTGGTCGGGGGTCGGTCGCTGTGGATCCGCGTCGATCTCTCGCGCGATCCGCCCAGCGTCGTCGAGCGCTGAAGCTTCAGAATCCGGCGGGTGCGGGCGGCACGAGGTCGAGCGGTCCCAGGGTGAGCGGCTCACCACCACGCTCGAGCCAGAGCGCGTAGATCTGCGCCATGAAATGCCCTTGCACGATGTTGAGGACGACCGCGGCGGGGAGCATGCCGAGGCCGCAGGTCAGGATGCCGACCAGCATCATGGGAAAGGCCAGGAGACCCAGCACGAGCTGACCGAGGAAGAGCTCCTTGAACATTCCGCGCGTCATGTGGAGCACGGCCTTGAAGTCGAAGGCCTTCTGGAGATCGTCGCTGATCTCGGCCCGGAGGCTGGCCACCATCGCGGGCAGCTGCGCCGTGAGCATCAGCGGGATCATGATCAGGAAGAAGAAGGCGAAGCAGCACACCCCGGCGAGGCCGCCGGCACCGTGCTGATGCGAGGTCGCAGCCGCCCCACCGAGGACGGTCACGACCATCGCGCCGTAGAAGCACATCATCACGCCCATCATGAGGAAGGCCACGGGCATGACCCAGACCAGGCGGGCGAGGAAGGACTTGAAGCCCGGGCTGAGCAGCTTCCCGAGGTAGTCGAAGTCGAGCTCGAGGCGCGGCATCGGGCTGTCGAGTCCGGCCGCGGCGCGACGCACGATGAGCGTGCGCCAGCCCTGGAAGGCGATCTGCCCGAGCATGGGGATCACCATGCTGGAGAGCAGGAGCAGGGAGGCGACGCCGACCTTGCCCACCCAACCGGGGTCTTCGCGCATCACACGCAGGCCGCGCAGGTACTCCATGAATTGTGCCTTCAGCGACGCGGGGTCAGGTTGAAGGGCGCCGCGATCACGGCGCAGCGGCCACCCGAGGGCGCCGGGAAGCTCCAATGGTCAGCCAGGTTGCGCACACAGGAGAAGACCTCGCTGTCGTGGAGCGATCCGCCGACCTGCACCGCCGAGACGCTGCCGGTGGCGCCGACGCGCACGCGCACGTTCACGTTGCCCTGGAGCGTATTGTTCACCTTCAGGCGACGCTCGTAGCAGTTGCGCACCTGACGCCGCTCCTGGCTTATCACCTGCCGAATGGCGGCGACGGGGATGTTGCCGGAGCAATCCCAGGTGTCGCGACGATCGATGTAGACGATGCGATGCTTGACCGGTCCCGCGTCTTGCGGACCCGCGTCCGGGACCAGGTCGGGGATCTC
>JAACVI010000467.1 GCA_009992505.1 Myxococcales bacterium | reverse complement strand
TCCGTGGAGATCGACCAGTCCGACTCGAAGGCATCGCGGAAGGTGGCGTAGGCGGCGGCATCCGTGACGAAGACCCCGACTTCACGATTGTGGTCGAGGGAGGTGCTCGACAGGTTCTCGGAGCCGATCATGGCGACGGATCCGTCTACCAGCAGCAGCTTGGCGTGGTTGTCCAGGCTGCGCAGGAAGCGCACCTCGAGGCCCGCGCCGCGCAGAGCGCTCGCGGCCGAGGCGTTGCCCGTGATCCAGTCCGGATCCGCCAGCAGGACACGCACGCCGACGCCCGCGGCGGCGCGTGCCATCAGCGCGTTTCGCATGGCCACGTCGGAGAAGCTGAGGTGCTGCACCTCGAGCGTCGTCCGTGCCGACTCGACCAGGGCCCCCATGCGCGAGCGGGCGTTGTTCGGTGCGTAGACCAGGCGCGTGCAGCTCAGTTCGGGTGCGGCTCCTCCGTCGTTGAAGTCGAGCTCGAAGAGCGCGGCCAGATCCGCGACGTCTTCGGGATCGCGCAGCAGGACGCCGTGGTTGCGCTCGCCCTGCATCGAGTAGCCGTTCAGGTTGGCGCTCATGACCACGCCGAGCTCGCCGTCGATCACCAGGGTCTTGGTGTGGAAATGCTCGAACATCCTCGAGGCGAAGCGCACGTCCACGCCGCGGGCGCGCAGCTGCGCGGAGGAGCCCGTGTTCACCGCCTGATCGGGGTCGAGCAGCACGCGCACGCGCACGCCGCGCTCGGAGGCGCCGGCCAGGGCCTGGATCAGGGCCGGATCGTCGAGCAGATAGCTGGTCGCGTCGAGGCTGGTTCGGGCGCCGTCGAAGAGGTTCACGAGCCGCATGCGCAGACCCTCCGGGCCCACGAAGGCTTCGGCAGCAGGCGTTCGTGGCGTGAGGGCGTCACAGGCGGAGCCCGCGTCCGATCCCGTGTCGGCGCTCGTCGCGTCGCGCGCGGCGTCGCCTCCACCGGTCGCTCCCGCGTCGCTGCTGGCGCCTCCACCACAGGCGGTGACCAGGCCTAGTAGGACGAGCAAGAGGTGTCGATCCAGGTTGTTCACGTTGACTCCAGCTCAGGAGATTAGCGTCCGAGGGCCTGGATCGACTAAGATTCCAAACCTATGGCTTCGTCGACCGCACGCCAAATGGGGCGCTACGAGATGCTCTTTCGCATCGCGTCCGGTGGGATGGCCGAGGTTTGGGCCGCTCGTGTGCGCGGCGAAGCGGGATTTCAGAAGCTCGTCGCCATCAAGCGTATGCTGCCGAACCTGGCCGAGGACGAGGATTTCGTGGCCATGTTCCTGGACGAGGCGCGGGTCGCGGCCAACATCGCGAGTCCCCACGTCGTCCAGACCCTCGACCTCGGGCGGGACGACGAGGGTGCGCTCTACATCGTGATGGAGTTGATCGTCGGCGTGACCCTCGGGCGCGTGCTCAAGGCCGCGACCAAGGCGCGCCGTGTCGTGCCTCTGGGCATGGGCGTGGAGCTCTTGGCCCAATCGGCGCACGGGCTCCACGACGCCCACGAAGCGTCGACTCCCCTGGGCGAACATCTCGAGATCGTGCACCGCGACATCTCGCCTCAGAACATCCTCCTGGGCGTCGACGGGCGCGCGCGTATCACGGACTTCGGCGTGGCCAAGGCCGTCATGCGCCTCACCCAGACCGACGCGGGCCGCATCAAGGGCAAGTTCGCCTAC
>JAACVI010000461.1 GCA_009992505.1 Myxococcales bacterium | reverse complement strand
TATCAGCTGAACCTGATCGACACGCCTGGACACGTGGACTTCAGCTACGAGGTCTCGCGCTCCCTGGCCGCCTGCGAAGGCGCCCTCCTGGTGGTCGACGCGACCCAGGGCGTCGAGGCGCAGACCCTGGCCAACGTCTACCTCGCGGTGGAGCAGGACCTCACCATCATCCCGGTGTTGAACAAGATCGATCTGCCGAGCTCGGACGTGGAACGCGTCGAGCGCGAGGTGACCGAGGTCGTGGGCATCGACGCCTCCGAGTCGCTGCACGTCTCGGCCAAGACGGGCATGGGCGTGCGCGAGGTACTCGAGGCGATCATCGAGCGTATCCCGCCACCCGAGCCCGAGCCGAACGCGCCCCTGCGCGCGCTGATCTTCGACAGCTGGTACGACAGCTACCGTGGCGCGGTGGTGATGGTGCGCGTGGTCGACGGCCACCTGACCAAGGGCGAGAAGGTGAAGTTGATGGCCAGCGGCACCACCTTCGAGGTGACCGAGGTCGGCGTCTTCACACCCTTCCCCACGGAGCTCGAGGAGCTCGGGCCCGGAGAGGTCGGCTACTTCTCGGCGGCCATCAAGTCGATCCACGAGACGAAGATCGGCGACACGGTCACCGACGCGCGCAATTCCGCCACCAAAGCGCTCGAAGGCTTCAAAGAAGTGAAGCCGATGGTCTTCTGCGGCATCTTCCCGACCGACAGCGACAAGTACCCGGAGCTACGCGACGCGCTCGACAAGCTGCACCTGAACGACGGCGCCTTCCTGTTCGAGCCCGAGACCTCCGACGCCCTCGGCTTCGGCTTCCGCTGCGGCTTCCTCGGCCTGCTCCATATGGAGATCGTGCAGGAGCGGCTGGAGCGCGAGTACAACCTCTCGCTCATCACCACCGCGCCGAGCGTCGTCTACCATGTGTACACGATCAGCGGAGACATGGTCGAAGTCGAGAACCCGGCCAAGTTGCCCGACGCCGGACAGCGCGCGCGCATCGAGGAGCCCTATTTCTCGGTCTCGATTCACGTGCCCACCGAATACGTCGGCGCCGTGATCAAGCTCTGTCAGGATCGACGGGGCGAGCAGAAGGCCATCCAGTACGTCACGCCCGAGCGCGTGATCATCATCTACTCCTTGCCCCTGGCCGAGGTGCTCTTCGACTTCTTCGACAAGCTGAAGAGCGCGACCCGCGGCTACGCTTCCATGGACTACGAGCTCGAGGGCTATCGCGAGAACAAGCTCGTGCGTCTCGACCTGATGATCAACGGCGAGAGCGTCGACGCCCTCAGCGTGATCGTCCACAAGGACAAGGCCTACCACTTCGGTCGCGAGCTCGCGCTCAAGCTGAAGGAGATCGTGCCTCGCCAGATGTACGAGGTCGCGATCCAGGCGGCCATCGGCTCCAAGGTGATCGCGCGAGAGACGGTGCGCGCCATGCGCAAGGACGTCACGGCCAAGTGCTACGGCGGCGACGTCAGCCGCAAGCGCAAGCTGCTCGAGAAGCAGAAGGCCGGCAAGAAGCGCATGAAGGCCGTGGGCAGCGTGGAGATCCCGCAAGAGGCGTTCCACGCCATCCTGAAGGTGGACTGAGAGCTTCGCGCGCAGCTTGGCGTGGCCAATGCTGCAGATGGCGCCTCGTTGTGGAGTGCGCTTGCCCGAGTGGTTCACGGACGGTGCGACACCCACGTAGGCCGCCAGGGCGCCGGCGT
>JAACVI010000005.1 GCA_009992505.1 Myxococcales bacterium | reverse complement strand
TCGTCGGGCGATTGTCCCGGCGTCGTTCTTCCTCTTCTCGTCTGCGAATCTGGTCGATAATAAAGGGCGGCAACATAGTGTCGCTCCTGACCGCGGTCTCAATGGGGTGCGCCCGGAACCGCGAGGGGTGGGCAAAGGAACTGTCTACAGGCCTCGTGACTCGTATTACGTCCTCAATATAGCAATGGACTTCCGCCTGACAAGAGTACGACGGTGCGATGGCCCGAGTCCCCATCCGTGGGCCCGGCGGCTGCTGGCGCTGGGACTCCTGCTCAGCGTCTGCTCGAGGGCCCGCGCGCAGGACGATTACTCGGTCGGCCACGACGCCTGGAACGGGCTCGGCCGGCTGGTGGCGCTGGCGGCCTCGGAGGGCTTCGACCTGCGTGTGCCGACGCGCCTCGACGTGGACTCGCTCCGCTCGCAAGACGCGCTGCTCATCGTCTATCCCACCCGTCCTCCGCCCGCGGGCTCCATTGGGGCGTTCCTGCGACGGGGCGGACGAGTCGCCTTGGCCGACGACTTCGGCAGCGGCGCGGCCCTGCTCGCACGCTACCAGGTGACGCGCTCGGCCCCGGCGCCCGGAGCGCCCGAGCTCCGTGGAGAGGCCGATCTCTCGATCGCCCAGAGCGACGGAAACCATCCCCTCAGCCGAGGCGTCCAAGCGCTGGTCACCAACCACCCGATGGCTCTGCACCACGCCGACTTGCCCGCGATCTTCCACCTCGGACGCCCCGACGACGCCCTCGTGCTGACCGGCGCCGTGGGCTCCGGGCGCTTCGTTGCCCTGGGAGATCCCAGCGTCCTCATCGACAACATGCTCGAGTTCCGAGGCAATCGTCGCTTCGCCCTCAACCTCTTGACCTACCTCGCCGGGGGACGCGGCGGTCGCATCTACCTTGTCACGCCGAGCGCGGAGTTGGTCGGCGCGGTCAATCCGGATTCCCCGGCCGCGACCAGCCTGAGCGAGTGGCGTGACGGCTTCGACCGAGCCGAACTTCCGCCCGCCGCCATGCGCGTGCTCTCGCTGCTCTTCGTCGCGCTGCTGCTCCTGGGCGCGCTGACCTCGCTGCCTCGACGCACGCCCTATCGCGTCGACGATCTCCTGCCGCGCGGGCTGCCCGGTGGTGGCTACGCCGGGCACATCGCCTTCTTCAGTCAGGGCCGAAGAAACCTGCTCTACCCGGCGATCGCCTACAAGCTCGAGCTGGAGCAAGCGCTGGTTCAGCAGCTCTCGCTCGCGCCCCATCCGCTCTTGAGGGACGTGCTCGCGGCGTTGACGCGCGCGAAGATGCCGCGCGAAGAGATGAAGAGCCTGCGCGAGCTGCTGCTGGAGCTGGACGAGCTGTCGCGCAGGGAAGACCTGCCACCGGGGCCACCCAAGGTTTCGCAACGCGCGCTGTCGCGCATGGTAAAGACTGGCGAGCGAGCCCTCGAATGGCTCGCGGCACACGCGGAGGCGAGATGAGTGAGATGATTGCGGAGGAGACGTTGGCGCGCGTCCAGACGCGGATGAAGGCGGTCCTCGAAGCGATCCAGAGCGTCTACGTCGGCGAGCAGAAGGTGGCGGAGCTGTTGGCCATCGCGCTGCTCGCGCGCGGGCATGTGCTGCTCGAGGGAATTCCCGGCGTGGCCAAGACGACGCTGGTGAAGACCTTCGCGGCCACCCTCGGCTGCTCCTTTCGCCGCATCCAGTTCACGCCGGACCTGCTGCCCGCGGACATCACTGGCACCTTCGTCTTCTCCCCGGGCGACGGCGTCTTCCAGCTGCGCAAGGGGCCGATCTTCGCTCACGTCGTGCTGGGCGACGAGATCAACCGCGCCCCAGCCAAGACCCAGTCGGCGCTGCTCGAAGCGATGCAGGAGCAACAGGTCACGATCGAGGGCGACACGCGCGCGCTGCCCTCCCCCTTCCTGGTCCTCGCGACCCAGAACCCGATCGAAGAGGCCGGCACCTACCCGCTGCCCGAGGCGCAGATCGATCGCTTCCTCATCCGCCTGGTGCTCGGCTATCCGTCGGCGCGCGACGAGCGCACGATCCTGCGGCGCTTCCTGGCGCCGCCCGCGACCCCCGAGGCCGTGCTGACCCCCGAGGAGATCATCGAGCTCTCGTCGCTGGTCTCGCGCGTGCACGTGGAGGACGAGCTGCTCGACTACGTCGTCCGCCTCGCGCGGCATACCCGCGAACACGCGCAGGTGTATCTCGGCGCCTCGCCACGAGCCTCCCTGGCGCTGGTCAAGGCAGCCCGAGCCCGGGCGCTGCTCTCGGGGCGCGCCTTCGCCTTGCCCGACGACGTGAAGGCCCTCGCCGGACCCGTGTGGGCGCACCGACTGGTGCTGACCCCCGAGGCCGAGATGGAGGAGCGGCGCGCCGAGGAGATCATCGACCGCGCCCTGGCTGAGGTTCCCACCCGAGGCACCGCGCGCTGAGTCATGCTGCCTGTCCCGAGCAGCCTCGGCCGAGTCAGCCTGATGGGGCTCGTGGGTGGCCTCTTGCTCAGCCTCGCGCTGGGTTGGGCCCCAGGGGTGACCGTGGCCGGCGCGGGGTTGCTGCTCCTGGCCAGCGCCTTCGCCCTGAGCGTGCCCCTCGGTCGCCGCGTGCGTCGCCAAAGGCTCGAGTTCGCCTGGTGGCTCGACAAAGGCGCCGCGGGTGCCGCCGGCGCCGCCGTGCCCGACATCCCCTTCTCCCTGCGCTGCTACGTTCGACACCGGGGCGAGTTGCCGATCGTGCTCGAGCAGGTCCGCCCTCTGGTGGGCGGCGGCGTGCGTCTGTTGGCACCTCGGCGCGCGTCCATTCGCGTGAAGCCTCAGGCGCGCACGGAGCTGTCCCTGACCCTGGTCGCACCGAGCGCGGGACGCGTGGTCTTGCATGGTCTCGCGGTGGTGCTGCGAGGTCCCCTGGGGCTCTTCGGCGTGCCGCTCTACTTTCCCAACCCGCTCTCCGTGCGCGTGTTGCCGCGTGCGGCGGCGACGCGGCCACGACTGCGCGCGGCCATCTTCGATCGCGTCACGGAGCGCGCCGGACGCAGCGGCCGACGTCGTCGCGGTGGAGGCACGGAGCTGTACGAGCTGCGCCAGCTGGTGCCGGGCGATCCCTTTCGCTCCATCGCGTGGAAGGCGTCGGCGCGTCGCGGCACCTGGATGGTCAAGGAGGTCGAAGAGGAAGTGCAGCAGACGCGTTGGCTGCTGCTGGACGTGAGCGGCACGATGCGCGGCGGAGAGCCCGGGCAACGCAAGCTCGACTACGCGCTGGAGTGGGCCGCGGCCGAGGCGCGTCGCGCGCTCGACGCGGGGGATCGCGTCGGCCTCTTGACCCTCGACGGGCGCGTGCTCGCCCACGTGGCCGCCGCCGAGGGCGGCAAGCAGATGTTGCGCATCTACGACGCGCTGCTGGGAGCGACGGAGCTGACGGATTCGGATCTCACGCAGCCGGACGACGACGAGGTGCTGCGCATCGTGGCGCGCTACGTGCGCAAGCAAGACGGCGTGGACTACGCGGCTCGTGGCGAGCTCGACACGGCCGGCCTGTTGGGCCACCTCGCTCGCTCCCTCTCCTCGCGGTCCAGCCGAGACGAGGTCGTCGCCTCGACCGCCGCCGGTGTGCTCGCGCGGCGCTTCTGTCGTGCGCGCGGCATTCCTCTGGCGCATCGACCGGAGCTGCCCCTGGGTCAGAAGGCGGCGAGCTTCACCCAGGCCCTGGCCATCGCCGGCGCACGTGGCCTGCCCGCCACGCTCACTCTGGTCACGGACTTCGACGGACTGCTCGGCGCGGACAGCTTGGTCGGTGCCGCGCGCGGCCTGCGCCTGAAGGCGCATCGCCTCGAGGTCGTGTGGCCGCCGCTGGTCGAGGAGCCGGCGACCTCTCGGCTCGAAGCCGACCTCGCGCGCGTCTACGCCCGACGCGAGCGGCGACGCTTCGAGTGGATGCGCCGCAGCCTCGGCGCGGTCGGCGTGGACGTGCGCCAGGGTCCACGCATGCGCCGCGCGACGGCGGGCGAGGCGAAGCCATGACGGCCTCCGACACCCCTGCCTTCGAAGATCCGCGCGTGACCCTCGGACGCCATGGGCTGACGCCCAAGCGCTCCTTCTCCCAGAACTTCCTGGTGGCTCGCCCCACCGTCGAAGCCATCGCCCGCGCGCCGAACCTCTCCTTCGACGAGACGGTGATCGAGATCGGTCCAGGCGTGGGCACGCTGACAGCGGCGCTGCTGCGCCGAGGCGCCGACGTGCTCGCGGTGGAGCGGGATCGCGACATGGCCGCGCTCCTGCGTCAGGAGTTCGCCGACTTCCCGCGCTTCCGCCTGATGGAGGCCGACGCCACGAGTTTGGACTTCGCCGCGCTGCGTGCCCAGGAGGGGCGCGATCTGGTCGTGGTGGGCAATCTGCCCTACGCCATCACGGGCGCGCTGATGCGCACGCTGATGCGCGGACGCGCGGAGATGCGCGAGGCCGTGGTGATGGTGCAGCGTGAGGTCGCGGCCCGACTGGGCGCGGAGGCGGGGAGCGAGGCCTATGGGGCGCTGAGCGTGTTCACGCAGGCCTCGTTCCAGGTCGAGCGCTTGCTCCAGGTCTCGCCCGGCTCCTTCCATCCGCCGCCTCGGGTCGCGAGCGCGGTGGTGCGATTGCGACCGCTCGCCCAGCCACGCGCGCTCGAGACCGCGGCCTTTCGAGCGGTCGTGAAGGCCGCCTTCGGTGGGCGACGCAAGACCCTGCGCAAGGCCCTCGCGCCGCTGGTCACCTCTGGGCCAACCTCGCGCGAGCGGCTCGACGCGGCGGGCATCGACTCGGGACTGCGCGGCGAGACCCTGGACGTCGAGACCTTCGCGTCCCTGGCGAAGCAGTTCGAGGACCTCTTTCCTCAGCCGCGACAAGACGGCAGAGTCGAGAAGTGACGCGCGCGCTCCGCTACCTCCTGATCGGCCTCGTCCTCGGCTTCAGACCCGCGGCGACGGCCCAAGCACCGACCGAGGCGCAGGTCTCCGCTGCGCAGGCGGAGCTCATCCAAGCCGCCGATGACGGAACTCTGGCCCTGATGGGTCTCGTCGCCCGGCACGGAGACACGATCGCGCTCACGGCCCTCGGCGAGGGCGTCGCTCCCGAGCTGAAGCTGGCCGCCATCCGCGCTTGCCCCGCGCTCGAAGCACCGGAGGCATGCCTCGAACCCTTGATCCGTGAGCTGTCAGGTCGAGACCCGGACCTCGCTCCCGCAGCCGCCCTCGCCCTCTTCGAGTGCACCCGGGGGCTCTCCGCCGACGCCCTCGCGCGCCGGGAGGCCTCCACCGCACCGCTGCTCCACGCGGCGAGCGCGCTCGAGAGCGCCGTCGAGGACTCGCATCTTCGTCCGGATCTCGCACGCCTCGCGAACCTCGGCGCGGCGGCGCTGCGTGCCGCGACCCAGGACGGCGGCCCCGAACGCCCTTGATCCGAGCTCTCGGGCGGGATACGAGGCACTCGGCCGCTCGAGTCGGGCGAGCCGGGGGCAGTACGCATGAGAGCACAGACGTCGGGCCCGCTTGGGGCCATCACCGCGCTGGTCCTGCTGGCGCTCAGCTCGGGCTTGACGACGCACGCACAGGCGCAGCGTGGATCGAACCCGGCGGGTATGCGCGTCGCGGACGCGGCGCACCTGCTCGATTCCAATGACCCGGACGAGATCCGCATGGGCATCGAGAACCTCGGGCTCTCGGGGCGCGCGACCGCCATCCCGCCGTTGACCGCGCGCATCGAGCGTGGCCTTCCGCGGCCCCTGCTCGAGGCCGCCGTCGAGACGCTCGGTGTGCTGGCCAATCCGGCCGCGGGCCCGATCCTCTTCCGTCTGGCAGACCACCGCGTGCCGAGCGTGCGCCTCGCCGCCCTGCAAGCCATCGTCAGCTGCAGACCGCGGGGAGCCGACGCCGCGCTTATCGAGGCGCTCGGCGACCTCGACCCGCGTGTTCGTGGCGCCGCCGCCATCGGGCTCGGCGAGCTGGGTGCGAGGGGCTCCCTCGACGCGCTCTTCCACGCCTTCGACCGTGGCGTGATCGAGAGCGTCACCTCCATCGGACAGCTTGCCGACGCCCCCGCGACCGATCGCCTGCTGGGCTACCTCGAGCGCGTGCCCCTCGACAGCATCAACCCCGGTCTCAACGAGATCTTCGCCCGCGCCGACGTGAGCAACGCGATCAAGCTGCGCATCGTGGGCCGCCTGGGCGAGCTCGCGACGCCCGAGGTTCGCACCTACCTGAGCGACCTCTCCGCCGCCCTACCCGACGCGGGCGGCGAGCTGGGCCGCGCCATTCAAGACGCCATGAGCCGGATCTCGGAGTGATCACCATGAAGAGCACACGCAATCCGCGTTTCCTTCTCCCCTGCCTGCTCCTGGCCGCGAGCGCCTGCGGAGGAGGCACGGCAGCCAGCGGAGCCTTCTCCGCGACCTTCCCCGACAACCGCAGCGAAGACGTGGCCAGCGTACTCGCACGCCTCGCCAGCGCCCCGAGCGCCGAGAGCCCCGCGGTCGCCGTGGGGTTGACCTCGACCCCCAGCCTCTTCGCCTACGACATCGCGAGCGGACACGAGCTCTGGACGTCCCCCGTGGGCGCTCCCGTCTCCGCGCCTCGTCTCGCGGGAGAGCTCGTGCTGCTGCACGAGAGCACCGGCATCGTCGCACGCGGCCTGCGTGACGGGCGCACGCGCTTGACCATTCCGGACTCCGCCATGCACCTCGTCGGTGCCGACGGCGAAGGTCCCGTCTCGGTCTTCGTGCTCTCCACGGGCGCGGGCGTCGGCGCACGCTCGGAGGTCGTGGTGGCCCAGGGCGGCAGCGTCTCCTGGCGGCGCAGCTACGAGCAGGCGCTCGGTGCGCCCGCGGTCGCGGGAGGGCTCGTCTTCTTGCCCTGGGCCACGCAGAACCTGAGCGTCCTGGACGCGCGCACGGGCGACGAGCTCGCGCGGCTGCGGTCGACGGACGCTGTCGTCTCGGAGGCGCGCCGATTCGCCGGACACGTCTACTACGGACGCAGCGGCTTCTACTTGCTCGACGCGCAGGCTGCCGGCGGCAGCCGCGAGAGCACGCACTTCGCCAGCCCGAGCGTGGGAGACCTGCCGGGCGATCCGTCGCTCGACGCCGACCCCTACCGACCCGCTCCGTCCGCGACCAGCGCGGTCCACAAGATCCGCCTCGCCTGGCGCCCCTCGACCTCCGGCACGGGCGTCGGCGTGCAAGACGCGCTGGCCTATTTCGTCTTCTACCGCCTGGTGTTTGCGCTCGAGGCCGACGGCGGCGCGCTGCGCTGGGTGAGCAGCTTGCCCGCGGATGGCCTCGACTCGGTCGCCTCGGAGGGTGGCCTCTGGGTCGCCACGGCCGATGGCCAGCTGCGCTTCCTCGACGCCGCGGATGGACGCGAGCGGCCTGCGCGAGAGACCGGCCACGCCTCGGTCGCGATGGCCTTGCCGCACGACCTCGGCGCACCCGACGGCGCCGCCCAGGGCGAAGCGCTGCCCTTGGCGGAGCAATTGCTCGCGGCGGCCCAGAACACGGACGCGCGGCTGGTGCCCGCACGCAGCCTGGCGGTGGCGCGCCTCGCCGCCATGAGCGACGGCGCGGCCACCGAGAGCCTGCTCTCCCTGTGTGACGATCGACGCCTGCCGCCCCCCGTCCGTGCCGCAGCTTGTGAGGGGCTCGCGTCGCGTAGCAACGGCGCCGAGTTCGTGCTGACGGCGCTCAGGCGCCACGCCAACTTCCTCGACCAGACGGAACCACCCCCCGCGGGACCGCTGGGCCGCGCCTCCGCGAACATGCACCTGACGGCGGCGGTCCCGCTGCTGCTGGGACAGCTGCGCGACCCGGCCACCCCCGCGGCGGATCTGACCGGCCTCGCCCAGGCGCTGGGTGAGTTGGGCGATCGGTCGGCGGCGGAGCCGCTGCTCGACTTCGTGCGCCTCTATCACGCGGACGCTGCCGATGATCCCACACGCAACGCCGTGGTCGCGGCGAGCCAAGCGGTGGCGCGTCTGTTGGGCGTGGCTTCCGTCGATGAGCTGACCACGTTGGCAGCCGATCCTCTGTGCAGCCCCGGAGTGGCCCAGGCGCTGCGCGACGTGATCACGTCGCTGACGGAGAACCCCGCCGAAGCGACGGGCGCTCCGTCCGCAGATGCGAACCCGACGGACGACGCCAACGCCGAGGACGCGACGCCCGCGCCGCAGCTCCCCGTGCAAGTCACGGACGCGATGGTGACCCGCGTGCTTGCGCCGGTGGAGGCGCAGCTCCGAGCCTGCCTCTCGGCGGACTCGACCCATCCGCCCTCGGCTCGTCTGATGCTCGTGCTCGAAGGCGACGGGGCCGTGCGCATGGTCTCCACGACCCCGGGCTCGCTGCAGGGCTGCATCGAACCTTTGGTGCGTGCGCAGACGTTCCCCGGCAATCGCGCCGGCAGTCGTCAGCAGGTGACCCACACCTTGCGCCGCGCACATTAGATCACGGCCTTCTCGCGCTGGTCGCGAGAGTGCCATGCATGCCCTAGACTGCGCCCATGAAGAGTTCGCCTCGCCTCGCGCTCCACCGGCGAGCGCACACCTACTGCGCCTTCTGCCCGAAGCTCTGCCGCTTCGCCTGTCCCGTGGCCACGGAGGAAGCGAGCGAGACGACCACGCCCTGGGCGAAGATGACGTCGCTCCACCATGTCGCCGAGGGCAACCTCCCGCTCAACGAGGCCCACGCCGCGTCCTTCTACGCCTGCACCGGCTGCCTTCGCTGCCGCACGTTCTGTGACCACGACACCGAAGTCGCCGCGGCTCTGGGCGCAGGCCGCGCCGAGGCCGTGGCCCATGGCGTGGCGCCCGCCGCCGCCTTCGAGGTGATCGAGACCTTCGCCGCCGAATGCGAGCACGCGCGCGCCAGCGCCAGCCAGCTCTTCGGCCACGCGCGCAGTCAGGCGACCGTGGGCTACGTGCCAGGGTCTGCGGCGCTGCGGCACATGCCCGCCGAGGCACGCGCTGGCTACGAGATCGTCGAAGTGCTGACCGACGCGAGCCCTCGCGTCGTGGCCGAGGATCCGGGCTTCGATCTGCTCGAGGCGGGCGACGAAGCCGGCTTCCGCGCTGCGTGTCTGCACTTCTTCGCAGTGCTCGCCGGTCTGGAGCGCGTGGTCTTCCTCGACCCCGACGCGCTCTACGCCGCGCGCCACGTGGCGCCCCAACTCGGCCTCGAGATCCCCAGCGAGTTGCTGCACCTCTCCGAGTTCGCCGACGGTCACCTGACCCGCTTCAGCGTGCTCCCGGAGTGCGCACAGACGGGCCATCACCGCTACCTCGACC
>JAACVI010000460.1 GCA_009992505.1 Myxococcales bacterium | reverse complement strand
CTGATCGGCGTCCGGGCTCTGATCGGCAGAGTGCGTCTGGGCGCGCGCATGCGCTCCGAACGGCGCCAGGCCAGAAACGCAGGCGATGCCCGCCGCGAGCACCCCCATGAAGAACGAAGCACGCATCTAGAAGTCGTCTACTCCAAGCTCGCCCGCGCGATGCTCGACGCCCTGCATGGTCGGCATGCTGGGCTCAATCACCTCGGTGTCTTGCCCCATTTCGGACACTTCGTCCATGGTGGAGTCGGCCCGAGCGTGTCGGCTCGTGTGTCGATGGGAGGGGCTCGCCTCCGTGGTCGTTGCGGGCTCCGTGTCATCCACGGCCGGCTCCGGCGTGGCGACCCCCGCCACTGGCTCCACTGCAGCTTCGACCATCTCGGGCTCGGGGGATGCCACGACGGGAACTTCCGGCTCCAGCGCGTGGGCCGGCTCGGTGGGCGTGTGCGCGACCGGTGGGGGCGACGCGACCTGCGTCGGCGTGGTGTCGCGACCGAACCACCAGGCCGCGCCCAGAGCCAGGAGCAGGGCGAGGGCGAGCGTCGGCCAGAGCCAGGGCCGCTTCTGCGCGGACGGCTCGGCGGGGGCGAGCTCCACAGGCGAAGCCGTGACGGAGACGGCGGGGATGGACGTGGAGGACGCGAGCGCGACCTTCACCTCGCCGCTGAAGGAGTCAGGGCGAGGGGACTCGAAGCGCACCTCGCCGAAGGGCTCCAGCGCCTGCGCGAAGCTGGCGATGTCCTGATAGCGATCCTCCCTGGTGCGCGACATCGCCCGCTGCACGACCTGCGCGAGGCCCGGCGGGAGGTCTTCGCGATAGCCGCTCAAGGGCGCGGGATCCTCGGTCGCCACCTTGATCGCCAGCGCACCGAGGGTGTCGGCCCGGTAGGGCTGCTCGCCCGCGAGCATCTCGTACAAGATCGCGCCCAGGGCGTAGATGTCGAGGCGGTGATCCAGGTCGCGACGTCCGCGCATCTGCTCGGGTGCCATGTAGTAGGGCGTGCCCACCACAGCGCCGGTCTGGGTCAGAGCCATCTCGGCCTCGCCCATGCGCTTGCTGATGCCGAAGTCGACGACCTTCACCCGCACGCCCTTGCCTGCGCACAGGAAGAGGTTGTCGGGCTTGAGGTCGCGGTGCACGACGCCCGCCTCGTGGGCCGCACCGATGCCGCGCATGGCCTCCATCAAGATGCCGACGGCGACCGCGACCGGGAGCCGCGGCGTCTTCTCGAGCAGCTCGCCCAGGGACTCGCCCTCGAGCAGCTCCATCACCAGGAAGGTCGCCGGCCCCTCCTCGACCACGTCGTAGACGTCGATCACGTTGGGGTGCTGCACATGGCCCGCGACACGAGCCTCGCGCGCGAAACGGGCGATGGCGTCCGGGCCACCGGCCTGAACCGCCGGGACCCACTTCAACGCGACGCGCCGGCCCGTGCGGCCGTTTTCGCAGGCGTAGACGCGACCCATCCCGCCTTCGCCCAGCACGCTGAGGACGCGATAATGGCCCGCGACCGTGTCCCCAGGCTGGGGACCGGCGTCGAAGTCCAGATCCCGAGGGCGCGACTGGCCCCCCGCGCTGCGGGTCTCGACGACGGACGAGGACGAGGGCACGGAGTCCGCTTCCAGCGTGAGCGCCGATCCGGCGTCTGCCTTGGGGCCCAGCAGCGCCGTGACCTCATTCTCCGCTTTTGACCCCGCACGCATCAGGGGCCGAGTATGCCATAG
>JAACVI010000459.1 GCA_009992505.1 Myxococcales bacterium | reverse complement strand
TGGGATCGAACGAACCGGGATAGATGGCTCGGCTCATGGCACGGCTTTCCGCAGAAGACAGGGGCTCACACCCCTTGGGGCGCCCAGGTGAGGAGGGATACTCGCGTGTCACCATACCGATAGGCGGCCACGCTGGCGAGGTACTCGGGGAGCTGGAGCGAATCACGGGCCGCGTGCTCGATCACGAGGTGCGCGCCAGGGGAGAGCAGGCCCGCGGCGGGCAGGGCCGAGAACAGCGCGACGGCCGCCTCGAGGTCGGCGTAGGGCGGGTCCGCGAAGACCAGATCGAAGGGCGCGTTGGCTGTCTGTCGAGCCAGGGTGGAGAGCATCCCGGCGGACAGCGTCAGCCGCAACGTGCGTGCTCGCGCGTCCAGGCCGAGGTCGTGGAGGCTTGCCCGCAGGGACTTCAGCGCGCGCGCGCCCGACTCCACGAAACACGCCTCACGCGCCCCGCGTGAGAGGGCCTCGAAGCCGAGCGCGCCCGTGCCGGCGTAGAGATCGAGCACGCGCGCGTTGTCGAACAGACCGCGTGCCTGAAGCGCCGAAGACAAGGCCTCGCGCACGCGTTCGCTCGTCGGCCGCGTCACGTCCGTGACGTTGGCGCCGAAGCGACGGCCGGAGAGCTCGCCACCCACGATGCGCAAAGGAGTAGGCCTCGCGCGCTAGAAGCGCAGGGTGGCGTCGATGTGACCGCTGTGGCGGTCGAAGGAGGAGCCGAAGCGCAGCGCCATGGCCTGGGCGTCGGTCTCGGTGCTGTCGTGGCGCAGCAGCAGCCAGGTGCCGACACCCGCGGCAACGACGGCCGCACCGAGGAAGACGTATTGCAGGATCTCGAGCGCGTCCGCCTGGTTGCAGACGTCGACCGTGTGGGCGAGGTTGACGTCGTCACCGTGGCTCGATTCGTTGCGCGCCTCCGTGCAGGCGTTGAGGCTCGTGGGCACGTGACTGCGGAAGGATTGGTAGCCGGAGTCACTCCCCAGGCTGTTGATCTTCGCCATGCTCCAGATGGTCAGGATCGCGAAGACACCAGCGCCGGTCAGGGTGCCGATGGCGGGCCAGGGCAGTCCGGGACCGCTGTCCACCACCCCTTCGAGATGGGCTTCGACCGCCGCCTCTTGATCCGCCACGACCGTGACGCTGGCGCGGAAGGACTGATGGCCCTCGGCCGTGACCTCGATCGTGTGGCGACCCTCGCTCAGGTCCGTCGCGGTGAACACGCCTCCGTCGGCGTGACCGGCCTCTTCGCCGTCGATGCTCACGGTGGCGTCGCCGGGCTCGACCTCGACGCGCAGGGAGCCGTGCATGGCGAGCCCCGCGAGGCGAGCCATGTAGCGCCGCGCGCCGTCGCGCAGATCGTCGATGTCCTGACGCAGGTGGCTGACGTTGTCAGTCACCGACCGGGCGATCTGTCCTGTCTCGGCGTCGAAGAGATAGAGCGTCAGCGCGAAGTCGTAGTCATCGCCCGCGCTCGTGCGCCGGACGGTCCCGTAGATGACGCGCTGGGCGTCCAGATCGCCCGAGATCTCGGCCATGCACGCGGCGTCGGGTTCGTCGCAGCCGTGCGCCAGGCTCATCTGGGAGAGGGAGATGTCCGCGTCGGAGACCTGCCAATCGGGGACTTGAGCGGCCGCATGGCGGAGCGCGCCTGTGAGATTTCGCGCGAAGTCGTCGTCACCCTCGACCGAGCGAATGCCCAGGATCGTGACGCCGGTCTGGG
>JAACVI010000458.1 GCA_009992505.1 Myxococcales bacterium | reverse complement strand
CGGCTCCGGCGCGAACCTCGGCACCATCAACACCTCGAGCCTCGCGCTCACCTCCATCGGCGGCCTGCCCGGTTGGCCCGAGCTCACGGGCACGGGCCTCGGTGAGCTGTGGGGCTTCTTCCCGCAGACCAGCCCCGCCAGCGTGCGCCAGATCGACAAGGCCAGCGGCAGTACCTCGCGCAACTTCCCGCTCTCGGCCATCGACACCACGCTGACCCAGGCCTGGGCCTTCGCCTTCTGGGGCGGCCGCTTCTACATCTTCATCCAGGCCTTCCTCGACACCTCCACCAACGTCTGGCGCCTCGACCCCACGGACGGATCCGTCACCGAGGTCGTGCACGACTCCGGCTTCCGCATCGTCGGCGCCGGCGTCTCCACCTGCGCGCCCGTGGAGTTGATCTAGGGAGCCACCGTCGGCGATGTTCGCACGTAGGGTGCAGCACTTGTCCTGCACCGGCCGCGTCTAGCGAGTCGGTGTCGCCGCTACGACGCAGTGGGGCAGGCAGTCCTCCGTGTCGCAGTCCGGCAACGTGACGCGTGGCTCTTGGTCGTACGGCCTCACGTGGAAGTAGCGCAGCAAGTAATCTCGGGCTTGCGGGCTCACGACAGGTTGGCCGAGGACCACATGGTCGGTGTCCTCCCAGCGCAGTGGCTGGCCGAAGATGTGGTCGGCCTCGCACGAGGAAGCGCCCTGCTGCGCGCAGACGCTCCAGGCCCTGTCGGTTCTCTCCGTGTCCGCGTCGGCGTCGGCGTCGGGAGTGGCGCCTTGGCTGCGGTCCATTTCTCGCTGCAAGCACTCCGCTGCGCAGACCATGCACGGGCCATCGTGCATCGGTGTGATGGTCTCCAGTGCCTGAAAACGAACAGGAGGCGTACGGGCGGCTGCTACCAGCACCCGGACTCGGCTGCCTTCGTAGGTCGTCATGTCTTCATCGACCTCTTCGTTTTCGCGCAGCACCAAACCGGCTGGCATCACCTCGGCGACAATCGACGGGGGCATCGCTTCGGGTCTGCGCGTCCTAGCTCCGACAGCCCGGCGACTCCTCGACGACGGCAGGCGGCTGCACGATCGCTGCCGCGCTCGACCTCGCTGCCGGCGCCCCCGGAAGCGTCGCCGGCGGCGCGCCGTGTGTGCATGAGAGCAGCGCGACACCGAGGCCGAGCAAGGCGGCGCATCGCGTGCATGGCGCGCCACTGCCGCCTCCTCCCGCTCTCGACATGCGTCCATCCTACCACGAGCACATAGCGCCCCTGCCGGTGGGTCCGCGCGCGCCCTTTGCCAGGCGAGAGGCGTGCGTCGATGCCTGGCGCCCAGGGGACGCAGCCGTGACTACTTGGACTCCACTTCGTCTTGGAGGGCCAGCAAGATGGGCACGACGAGGCGGTCCTTTGGGCGACCCGCTCGCGCCTTGATCTCGATCAGAGTGGGCAGATCGACCACGCGACTCGTGGATCGGCCGTCGCTCAGCGTGACGGCACTCGGCGCGAGGTCATCGAAGGTCCGACCGTCGTGGAGCGAGCCAAGGCAATCCAGAGGGCCGAGGTTGGTCGACTGAAGGCACTGCTCCGGACCCAAGAGCGCCGCCCTGCTCGGTGACAAAACGCGGCGCACGGGGTCTCTCACCCGCGTCGCAGGGCAGCGTCGGGCACCGCCCGCTTTTCCGCCTCGTCGGCCCCCGCGTCTCCACCTGCGCGCCGGTGGAGCGGACCTCGTCGAGCGCGACGCTCCGTGGATGACGTCATAGGCGCCCTCGTCGGTGGCCCTCCGACATGGCGCACACCTCGCTACATACACGCTATTTCCAGGCCTCCCCGAGTCGCAACGCACCGCGACCTCTGCGATAATGCGGGCATGAGAATCCTACTCGGTCTCTTCGCCCTCGCCCCTTTGGCGCTGCAGTTCTGCGGCGCATCGGACGAGCCCCCTCCTCCTCCATCCCTCGCGGGTGCGCCCGCGGTCACCGCGTCGGCCGCGATCACGTTGCCGGCCGCGTCCCACGGCGGAACCGTCCTCGCCGTCGAAGACAGGCCCGTCGAGGTGGTGGTCGCTTCGGATGGTCAGGTGAACGCCTGGCTGCCGGGACCGCCCCCGCCGCCCAACACGACCTTGTCCGTTCAGGTGAACACGGTCGCTGGACCCAAGATGACGACGCTGCAGTGGAACGCCACCACCGCCGTCTTCGAGGGTGAAGTCGTGGGCTCCGCGCCCGCGCCGGGTCCGATCGAGGTGGGTCTGACCTTCGACGGACGTCTGCGTCACGGACACGCGAACCGCGTGGTCGTCGTGCGGCAGCGTCATCCCCGCGCTCACGTGGACGTCCGCGTCCAGGCTCCCCAGCCGCGGGCCAACGTGAACGTGCAGATCAACGCACCCGAGCCGCCCAGGCCCCAGTTCAACGTGCAGATCAATGGGCCGCGTCCGCCTTCGTCGCAGGTTCGCGTCGAGGTTCGTGGGCCACGCCCGCCTTCGCCGCAGGTTCGCGTCGAGGTTCGCGGGCCGCGCCCGCCGATGCCAGGCGTTCGAGTCGAGGTGCACGAAGGCATGGACCACCACGACAACGGGCGTCGGGACCACGGTGAGGGCCATGGCAGGGACCACGGCATGGGCCACG
>JAACVI010000457.1 GCA_009992505.1 Myxococcales bacterium | reverse complement strand
CAGCGACTCGCGCCCGATCTGATCGCGGTCACGGGGGATCTCGTCGACGGCACGGTGGCGGATCTGGCGCCCGAGCTGACCAGCCTGCGTGAGCTCTCGGCGCCGGACGGCGTCTACTTCGTGACCGGCAATCACGAGTACTACTGGGACGCTCCCGCCTGGTGCGAGCACGTCGCGAGCCTGGGCCTGACGGTGCTCAACAACGCCCACCGCATGGTGGAGCGCGACGGAGCGCGCATCCTGGTGGCGGGTTGCACGGACTATCGGGCGGCCTCCTTCGTGCCGGGGCAGGCCTCCGATCCAGCGGCTGCGCGCGCGGGCGCTCCCGCGGTGGACCTGGCGATTCTTCTCGCGCATCAGCCCAAGAGCGCCTTCGCGGCCGAGGCGGCCGGCTATGATCTGCAGATCTCCGGACACACGCATGGCGGCCAGTTCTTCCCGGGCACCCTGCTGGTGGGTCTGATCCAGCCCTTCGTGAAGGGGCTCGGGCGCCTGCGCGGGCTCCAGGTCTACGTGAACCGCGGCACGGGCTACTGGGGGCCGCCGCTGCGCGATATCGTGCGTGAGATCACCCTGCTCGAGCTGGTCCCCGCGGATGCCTGAACGCCTCGCCTACGTCCTCGTCCTCGTCCTCTTCACGGCTTGCGACTCGCGCGGGGGCGCGCCACCGATCGGCTTGCCCGCACCGCCCAGCGCCCAGCCGACCCCGCCGGCCACGGCCACGGCGATTCCCCCCGGGCGGACCGGACCCTGGCCGACCACGCCCACCCCTCCCCCACCCACGCCCGGCAGCGGACAGGCCGCGACGCAGCTGGCGCAGGCCCTGGACGTGCTGAATCGGACCATGCACGCCATGCACGAGGCGGCCAGGGCGGCGGGTGGCGCCAACGACTGCGAGCACGGCTATCTCTCTCGCGTCGCCGCCGACGCCGCGCGCCTACGCACGCTGGCCGAGAGCCCGATCACCGCCGCCGCCCCGCGCCCCCTGTGGCTCATCGCGCCCCACGACCGCTTCGTGGCGCTGTGCCAGACGTTGCCCGAGGCCGTGCAACGATGCAGCGGCTTCGCCCGCTACCAGGACGACCAGCCGGGTTGCGACGGCGCCATCGCCACGCTCACGCCCGCGCAGCACGACGCCTGGAGCGAGCTCTTCCACGAACAATCGCCGAGCCCCCCCTCGCGCTGACGCGCACGTGGGCACGGTTCGTGCTCTAATGCAGGCTGTGCTGGGCGTCCCAGGCGGGTCGCCCGAGCGGTGGTCGTGGCTTCGAGTTCGTGGAGGTTTGACGTGACCAGACAAGCAGGATGGATCGTCGAGCTGAGCGTGGTGCTGGTGCTGGCGGGCTGCTCGGCCATCGTCTCCCCCGACGGCAATCAGATCGTGGACCCGACCGACGGCGGGCCCACCATGTCCGACAGCGGCCGCATGGACACCTCCGTCACGCCGCCGCCCGACGCGGGCCGCACGGACGCTTCCACGTCGTGCCTCGCGGGCCAGATCCTGTGCGGGACCAGCTGCGTCTCGCCCTCGGCGGACGTTCGAAACTGCGGCGGCTGCGGCATGACCTGCGCCGTCGCCGAGATTTGCACCAGCGGCTCGTGCACCTGCCCGCCCGGAGCGAGCTGCACCACGACTCCGCTGATCGGTGATCCGAACAGCTGTGGACCGTCCGGCACGCGCTGTCAGGACACGGAGATCTGCGTCTCCGACTCGTGCCGCTGCCGGCCCGGG
>JAACVI010000456.1 GCA_009992505.1 Myxococcales bacterium | reverse complement strand
GTCAGCCAGGTCTCGAAGCGTGCGCCCGCCCGGTGGAGCGCTCCCTCGAGCTCCTCGCGCCGCGCTCCGGCGCGTCCCGCGCCCGCCCGTGGGTTCAACAACAGGATGAATGGTTCGTCGTCGACCGTGCTCACGGGCCGACGATAGCAACCTACCGTCCGAGGGCGCGAGACTTGCTTGGGTGCGTCGAATTCTGCGGGATTATGTTTGACCGCGTGCTCAGCCGGGCGATAACCAGCCGGTGATGGCGTCGCGTACGAAGTCATGGTCCCGCGTTCATGCGCTGGCGGCGCTCGTGCCCTGGCTTCCCTGGCTGGCGTGGCATCTGTGGCAGTTCGGCGCTGCGCACGCGGGCCGCGACGTTTTCGTCGCGCGCTTCACGCTCCTGCCCGACGGCGTGGGCGCGGGCCTCGACCTCTTGTTGCTGGTCGGCATCGGCGTGCACGTGCTGTTGGGCGTGAAGCTCGCCGTCGACGATCCCGCGCCCCGACATGCGGGCAGCCACGAGAGCCCCGGCTCCCGCTCCTGGCAGCGACTCACCGGCCTGCTCGCCTTCGCCTTCGTGCTCTTCCACGTGCTCAGCCTCGGCTCCCGGGTCGACGCCCTCAGCGTCTTCGCGCGCCTCGACGACACGCTGGGGCAGCCGCGCTACGTGCTGATCTGGGTCATCGGTCTCACGGCCGTGTTCGCGCACCTGGCCGAAGGCGTGCCTGCCGCGCTTCGCACCCTCGGGCTCGTGGGCGGCGAGTTCCAGCTCCGCCGCGTGCGCGTCCTGGCCAACGTCGTCGCCGCCGTCTGCTGGCTCGTGAGCATGAACAGCCTGGCCTACTTCGCCACCGGCGCGGCCTACGTCGGAGGTCTCTGATGTTCGATCGCATCTACGCCATCGGCCTCAACACCTTCCGCGAAGCCGTGCGCGATCGCGTGCTGTACGGCGTGCTCGGCCTGGCCTCGGCCATCCTGATCTTCACCCTGGCCCTGGGCGAGCTCTCCCTGGATCAGCAGCGGCGCGTCGTGATGGACGTCGGCCTCGCCTCCATCTCCCTCTTCTCCGTGATCATCGCGACCTTCCTCGGCTCGTCCCTGCTCTACAAGGAGATCGAGAAGAAGACGCTCTACGTCATCCTACCCAAGCCGATCCGCCGCAGCGAGTTCCTGCTCGGGAAGTACCTCGGCATCACGCTGACGGGCGCCACCTTCGTCGCGCTCATGGGCAGCATCCTGCTCTGGGTGATGTCCGTTCAGGCGGACGCTTCCCTGGTATGGCTCGTGGTCTGTCCGTCCGTCCTCGCGCTCGGTCTCGGCCTCGGCTTGTGGCGTGCGCACGATCGCACGGCCGTGCTGCTGCCCTTCGCCGTCTGCGCCCTCGTGTGTACCGCGGCCCTGGCGTCCACCACGGACGCGCCCGTGTGGCCCGTGCTCGCGGCCTATCTGCTCAACCTCGGCGAGGTGCTCCTGCTCACGGCGGTGGCGCTGCTCTTCTCGTCCTTCTCCACGCCGTTCTTGACCGGCGCCTTCACCGCGGGCGTATGGGTCCTCGGTCGCTCCGCCGGCAGCATGGCGCAGATGAACAGCTCGGCCCTCTCCGGGGGCATGAAGTCGGTGCTGCACTTCCTGGCCGAGATCACGCCCAACTTCGATCTCTTCGTGCCGCCCCATCGCACGCTGACGGTGCACACGGCGGCCATGGGCCCCGCGGGCTATCTCGTCCACGCCATGGGCTACTCCGTGCTCTACAGCG
>JAACVI010000455.1 GCA_009992505.1 Myxococcales bacterium | reverse complement strand
CCAGGCGGCGCCCCCGCGCACGCAGTCCGCGCAGATCGCCCTGATCGAGCTCGCCGAATCGGCTCGCGAACTGGGAGTGGGCGCGCAAGGCCGCGACACCCGAGGCGGCCCCTGCGACCAGGAACGCCGCGCCCGCGCCCCCCAGACCCCAGACCAGAGCGCCACGACTGCGCGGCCGCTCCGAGAGCCGCACGCGCACCCAGGTCTGGCGACCCGCGACGGTGGTGACGTCTCCCTCCCAGGGCACGCGACCGGGCGCGGTGACGATGACGTGATGCTCCCTCACGCTCAAAGAGGACGCCGCGAGGGGCGTGAAGCCCACGGGAGAGCCATCGATCTCGACCACCGCGTTCTCCACGTCGGCCGTGACAGTCAGGGACGCACGCGGAGGCGGCAAGGGCTCGGGCTCGACGCGAAGGCGACGCCCGTAGTCCGCCACGACGCGCACGTCGCGCGCCACCAGGCGATGGCCTTCGGCCTCGATCTCGACGCGATAGGAGGCGGGCACCAGCGACGCCTGCATGGGCGTCTCGCCCTCGGCGGCGGCGTGCCCCTGAGCGTCCAGAACCCGCACATGGCCTTGCACCGTCGACTCGACGCGCAGGCTGCCGAGGATGCGCTCGGGGCTCAGGCTGACGTCCGCGCTCTGGCCGCTGCGGGCGGTCACCTCTGCCTCGGCGATGCGGTAGCCCTCGAGCTCGACTCGGATCGTGTGGGGCCCCGCCGAGAGCGCGAGCGTACGCGGCGTCACGCCCCAGACTCCATGCTCGCGCTGGTCGACGTAGATGCGCGCCCCGGGCGGATCACTCTGGACCACGACCCGGGCGACCCGATGCTCGAGCTGGCGCAACGTGCTCTCGGCGAATTCGCGCCGTTGCGCGGCCCCGTCGGCGTCGTCCGTTCCGTCGAGGTATTCGGACAGGAAGAGATACGCGTCCTCGTCGCGCCGGAGCTGCAAAAAGCAGAGGCCGACGTTGTACACGGTGCGCGGGCTGGGGCTGAGCCGCTCGGCGCTGAAGAACTGCGCGAGCGCGCCCTCGTAGCGCCTCGCGGCGTATTCGCGTGTGCCGAGCTCGTAGTAGAAGCGGCTCATGGCCGCAGCATCGGCTCTGGCGGAAGGCGCAACCGCGAGGACGACGAGCGCGGCGCCGAGCGCGATGGCGATGATTCTGACTCGACCCGCGAACACGGCGGCATCTTCTCGAATGGCGACGCTGCGCACAAGAGCCAAGGCGCGCAGGGCGAGGCCAGGCGGCACGAGGCTCGAGACCTTCAGTCCTCAGGCGGCGATTGCCGTGTCGGCATATTGTTGGATAGACTGCCCAGATCCCGTGACTGACGAAGCGGAGCAGGAGTTGGAGGGGGGGGCGAATGTCGTGCCTGCCCTGAAGGAGGCGGACCACGCGCAAGCGGCGGACGATCCGAACAGCTCTGCCCCGCGTCGCCGACGATCTCCGGCCGCCGATTCTCAAGCGTCGACCATGGAGGGCGATCCCAGCACGGAAGAGACGCTGCCGCGGGCTGAGGGCGCCACGGACGAGGAGGTCGAGGGTGAGCTCAGGCCGGGACAGATCCTGGGCGAGCACTACCGCGTGGAGAAGCGCATCGGCCGCGGCGCCATGGGCGCGGTCTACGTCGTGGAGCACCTCGGTCTGGGCAAGCGCTTCGCCGCCAAGGTCGTCTCCGCGGCGCGCGCCAGCGACGCCAACGCCGTGCGCCGCTTGCGCTCCGAGGCGCGCACC
>JAACVI010000454.1 GCA_009992505.1 Myxococcales bacterium | reverse complement strand
GTGCTGCCGTCGGGGCGGTAGGCGTCGATGAAGCTGCGCGAGCAGTGGTTCTCGCAGAAGTGGCAGGTCGTGGTCTCGTCGTTGCGCGTCTCGTATTCGAGCTGGATCGCGGCGTCGAGGCCGATGAAGGTGGAGCGTCCGCGACGCGTCACCACGCGCAGAGTCTCCATGGCCGCGCCGATGGCGCCCGCTTCGCCAGCGTGCGGATGCACGAAGACCTCACCACCCGGCACGCGCTCGAGGATGTAGTCGACCTGCGCCTTCACGGCGGCCTGGTTGTATTGGGTGCCGCCCTGCAGCACGAACTTCGTGCCCAACGAGGCGAGGCGCGGGATGCCGACGACGTACTGCCAGACGTTCTTGGGCAGGACCTGGGCCAGGCCCGCGAGAAGCTCCTCCTTGGCGTAGCCCTCTTTCTGGAAGTTCACGCGATCCGTGTCGAGGAAGACGGCGCAGCCGTAGCTGAACTTGGGCGCGAGCTCGGCCGCGAAGGCGGTCTCGGCGTACTCCGTCACGGGCAGACCGAACTGATCGGCCATGGCCTGCAGCAGCATGCCGTTGCCGGCGGAGCATTGGTTGCTGAGCTTGAACGACTTGATGTCGCCGTTCTCCATGAACAGGACCTTGATGTCCTGGCCGCCGATGTCGCAGATCACGTCGACGTCACCGAAGTAGTGACGCGCGCTCATCATGTGGGCGACGGTCTCGACGATGTTCACGTCGGCGCGCAGGCACTCTTCGAGCACGTCGGCCGCGTAGCCCGTGGCGCCGAAGCCGATGATGTCGAGGTGCGCGCCCTGGCACTCGACCTTCTCCTTCAGCTCGGCCAGGAGCTCCTTCATGTCGCGGATGGGGTTGCCCTTGCTCAGGCCGTAGGCCTTGAAGAGCAGCTCGCCGTCGTCGCCGATGAGCACGGCCTTGCTCGAGGTGCTGCCGCCGTCGAGGCCGATCACGGCGCGCACGAGCTGACCCTCTTCGAGCTTCGCCTCCTGGAACTTGGGGATGGTGTAGCGCGCGCGGAAGCTCGAGAGCTCGGCGGCGTTGGCGGCCAGAGGCGGACCCGCCGTCTCGCCCAGGCGCTCCTTGCGGCCCTCGTGGATGAAACGGTTCAGCCCCGCGAGTCCCTTGAAGCGACCGACGTCGCTGGCCTCGTACAGGCCGTAGACCACCGCGCCGAAGGCCGCGTAGAGTTCGGCGTTCTGGGGCAGGATGACGAGCTCCTCGATGGGCACGTCCTTGGGGTAGTCGTAGCCGCGCTCGTCCCAGGTCTCGGGGATGCGCTTGCGCCAGCATTGCTGCAGGAAGGGCAGGTAGGTGTTGGGACCGCCGAGCAGGAGCACCTTGGCGCGTAGCGTGTTGCCGCGCGTGAGCACGGCGAGGTTCTGCATCACGATGGCGTCGGCCAGCGAGCACATGATCTCGTTGGCGGGGATGCCCGTCTTCACCAGGTTGACGATGTCGGTCTCGGCGAAGACGCCGCACTTGGCGGCGACGTGGTGCAGGCGCGAGTCGTCGAAGTCGAGGGTGCCGGCCAGCTCGGGCGCGATGCCCGCCTTGATCATGCACTTGTCGATGGTGGCGCCGGTGCCCGAGGCGCACTTGTCGTTCATGGAGGCGATGGCGGTCTTGTCGCCGTTCTCAGCCTCCTTGAAGATGATGATCTTGGCGTCCTGACCGCCCAGCTCGACCACGGAGCCGACGTCGGGGTGCATGGTCTCGACGGCCATGGTGACGGC
>JAACVI010000453.1 GCA_009992505.1 Myxococcales bacterium | reverse complement strand
TCCACGAATATCGCTCCCGCGGCGTCACAGGTGTGCACCGTGTGCAAGTCCGCGCATACCGACTCACCCGGCGTGCACGCCGTCACGGGGCTATCGATTCCGGCGTCCACCGCGATGCCTGAGCCACCGCATGCGGTGAGCCCGGCGAGCGCCAAGGCCAGCAGCCCTGAGCGTAACGCTGGCGCTGCGCAAGTTTTCCAGATTGAGCTAGGCACGACTAAGTTCATTGTTAATCCTCGGTTCTACGCACTATCCGATTTCCACGTACCGATACCGGTAGGCCATCCGCGTCACTTGCACGGGCGAACCTGCGGCCACAAATAACCAGATCCGCGTCACGGAAGTCCCACATTCAACGGGCCACTGGAGGACGGCGACCGCCACACCGCGTCAGGGATTCCATCCTCATCGACGTCCGCTGCAAACGAACTAACTCCCTGCATGCCCGCAGTGGCCGACAAGGGCAGTCCGACATTGCTGCACGCGAGTCGGTAGGATGATGCCTCGGGTACCAACACGCGCAATCGATCAGCAGAGCTTGGTCCAAGGACCGCGAGTTCACGCACGCCGTCACGATTCCTGTCGAGGGTGTCCAACGTGACCACGTCGGGCGTAATTGGGATGGTCAGCAGGGCGGTCAGACCGGTACCTGTCGTGCGCCAGATCTGGATACTGTTCCCTGCATAGCCCTCGGCAATATCGCCAAAGCCGTCCCCATCCCAATCGACGACTGCCGTTGCATAAGCGTTGTATGGCGCTCCTGGGACCGCCAGGACACACGCCCCGGCTGCAGCGAATCCGCCCAGCCCGTCGCCAACGCGCACCACCAAGCAACCCGTGCTGCCCAGATAGACGAGCAAGTCCAGATGACCGTCGTGGTTGTAGTCGATGGCGTCCAGGAATCGGGGAGTGCTTCCTTGACCAAAGGCGGGCCCGGCAACGAGACCGCCGGCGGCTCCAGGCAAGAACTGGAGTCTCGACGCATCCGGTTGCGACAGCACCATGTCCGGGCGGCCGTCCTCGTTGAAGTCACCGAAGGCAGCATCACCGTGGTTGCGCCCGGTGGCGATGGTCTGGCGGGCACCGAAGGTACCCAGGCCATCCCCTGGATATACGTAGACGTTGTTGCCTAGTTGATGCACGCCGATCATGTCCTCGTGGCCGTCGCCCGTGACGTCACGCACGTGCCAACCCTGCATCTCCGAGCCTCCCGGCACACTCACGATCCGTGTTCTTGCCGGAACACAAACGCCGTCGCACCAGCCCTCTCCGCCGCAGGCGGGGCTGCCGCATCCGACACCGGCAACACAGGCCAGGTCCGGCGAACATGTGACGGGGGCGCCGAAGCTCATCCCGTCCGGGTTGCATGTTTCCTGCGCAATCGCGCTGACACACCGGACGGCGCCAGGCGTGCACGTCGCAATGCAGGTCCCAGCGGAGCAGACCTCGGAAGCCGCACATGCCGTGCCCCCCGCGCAAGTTGCCGGGTCGGCGCCACAGTGCTCATGAGCCGAATTCACGTCCACGCACGCAGTGCCGCACAGCGTGGGCGTCGTCGCACCGCAAACACAGCTACCGCCGCTGCACGCCGCGCCGGTATCGCACACAGTTCCGCAGTCTCCGCAGTGGGCGTCGTCGTTGTTCAGGTCGGCTTCGCAGCCGTTCGACCTCGAGGCGTCGCAGTCGGCGAAGCCAGCAAGACATACGTAACCGCACGTCGACGAAGCGCAGGCCGAGCTCGCGTTGG
>JAACVI010000466.1 GCA_009992505.1 Myxococcales bacterium | reverse complement strand
GCGGTAGATCCCTACCGCGACCGAGGCCGCGAGGACGTAAGCCGGCGATCGGCCCCGGCTGGGCCCACGGCTCAGTAGGGATTGTCGAGGTAGTCTTCGTCGTGGGTCACCACGGTCGGGTCGGCCATCACCGTCATGTCCGTCGTGCCCGTCATGCCCATGGTGTGCATGTGGGCCGGGCCCGTGGAGCCGACGTGAATCGGCGTGAGCGCAGCGCCGACGCTGATCTCGGGCTCTTCCGTGAGCGTGCGGGTGATGGCCCGGTCGCGATAGCCTGCGAGTCGGAACGAGAAGGTCACCTCGCGCCCGGGAGCAGCGTTCTCTCCGACCCACTCCACGGAGGCGGGAGTCGTTCCATAGCTACGATCGCCCATCAGGACCTCGGCCCCTGGGGGATCCGACGTGAGGGTCAGTCGAACGTGCAGCTGCGGCGCCCCGGGCTGGACCGGCCCCGTCGGGATGCCAGCCGCAGGGTCCGCGACGGGATTGGGCGTGGCCGGGTCGGCGGTGCCGGGATCCTGGGTCCCCGCAGTGGCGCCAAGGTCGGGGGTCACGGTCTCGGGACCCTCGGTAGCGGTCGTGGTCGTGGCTCCGGACGAAGGCCCGGCGAGCGCGAAGTAGGCGCCTGTCCCCGCGGCCAGCAGGAGCACCAAGCCCGCAATGAGCTTGCCCTTGCCCCCGGATCCCGTCAGCTCGAGATCGATGGGCACCTCGACGGCGCCCGAGGGTGTGGCGGCGGCCATGAAGCCGTCCGAGGGCGTACCCGACAGCCCCACGATGGGCCCCGAAGGCGTCATCCCATCGCCCACGGGCATGACCCCGCTGGAACCGAGCCCGTAGTCGCCACTCGCCGCCATGGGCACGCCGAGACCACCGCTCGCCTGCTTGAGCGCCGCCACGAGCTCGTTCATCGAGGCGTAGCGTTCGTCGGGATTCTTGGCCAACGCCTTGAGGACGACGTTCTCGAGCGCCTCCGGGATGAGGATCTCGTCGCTCGAGAGGGGCGGCACCGGGTCGGTGCAATGCGCCATGAGAGTCTGCACCTGCGACTGCCGGTCGAAGGGCACGCGACCCGTCAGCATGCGGTAGAGCACCACGCCGAGGGAGTAGACGTCCGTGCGGCCGTCCACGTCACCGCTGCGGATCTGCTCGGGCGACATGTACTTGGGCGACCCCATGAACATGCCCTGCTGCGTCAGATCCTCCGTCTCGGACTCGATGTTCTTCACGAGTCCGAAGTCGAGCACCTTGACGAAGTCCTCGTGGTCCCCGTGCTGGGTGATGAGCACGTTCGCCGGCTTGAGGTCGCGGTGGATGACGCCGATGCCATGCGCTTCCCGCAACGAGCGCGCGATCTGCACGGCGATGCCGACGGCGCGCTTCGGATCGAGGGGTCCCTCCTTCTTGAGCACCTGCGCGAGGGTCGGACCCTCCACGAACTCCATGGCGATGAAGTACACATCATCCGCAGTGCGACCGTAGTCGAAGATCGTCACCGTATTGGGATGGGTCAGCTTGGCCGCGACCGAGGCCTCGAGAAAGAACCGCTGGTGGAACTCGGGATCCTCTTCACCGGAGTAGCGCGGATCGAGGACCTTCAGCGCGATCAATCGACCCAGGGGCTGCTGCTCCGCGCGGTAGACACTGCCCATGCCGCCGCGAGCAATCAGCGCCTCGATCTTGAAGCGTCCATTGATGACCCTACCAATGAGCGGGTCGGTCTTCTCTGCGCTAGCCGTAGCTTCCCCCATACTTCGTTCCTCACGTCCTTTGACGCGCTTGGCTCGCTGATCCTTTGACGTGCTTTTGCAGTGTCCCTTGACGGCGACGCGGACGCAACGCATTTCCGTGCGGACACCCATCCACAGGGGTGAGCGGCCCCAAAGGAGCTCCGAGCGTGGCCGTCACGGACCGCCGGGTTCGATATGAACGCTCCCGTTCGCGGCTGCTCCGTTGACCCCCCTCCAGCCACATGCTAGCCCCCGCCCGCCGCGCGATTCCGAGCGTGACGCGTGCAGACTGCGGACTGGCCCCCTAGCGGCGGCCCACACGAGGGT
>JAACVI010000188.1 GCA_009992505.1 Myxococcales bacterium | reverse complement strand
ACGTGATCGAGGGCGTAGGCCAGCCGTGCGCCTCGGCCCTTGACCGCGATGCCGCGCACAGGAAGGGGCCGGGCGCGAAAGTCGTTGGCGGGGATGGCCGCGTGCTCGACCACGTCCAGCGGACCCACGGCCCAGGCGACCAGGTAGGTGGGCAGCGGACGCGTGGTGGCGAAGCGCGTGCGCTTCATGCCCTCGGGCAGCGCCTGCTCGTCCCGCATGGGCGTGTTGGCGGCCACGACGTGCTCGGCCTTGGCCGTGATGGTGACGTCGAAGGGCACCTTGAAGGAGGGCTCGTCGAAGCTCGGAAAGGCGCGACGTGCGTCCGTGGCCTCGAACTGCGTGAAGCCATAGCTCTCGCCGTCTTCGTCCACGCGGTACAGGCCCGCGAGCTCGTGGTTGAAGGGCGCGGTGTACTCGACGTCGATCACGGCCGCGCCCGCGTCGATGGGCGTGGCCGGCGTCAGCTTGGCGACTCCGTCCTCGTTGACTTGCTCGTAGCTGGCCGCGACCGCCTCGCCACCCTCCGGGGTGATCGTCGCCGAACTGACGTTCAGGTCGAGACCATCGAGCCAGATCACCGAGCGCGCCTGCGAGAGCGCCACATGGATGCGCGCGTGACCCGAGAAGCTCTCCTCCGTCGGCACGATGGTCAACGCCAGCTCGTAGCGCGTGGGCACGATGTCCCGCGGCAGCTGCCCGTCGGGCGGGGACTCGTCCGCGCCGAGTGCGACCACGACCGGCGTCGGTTCCGGCTCGGGGGCGGGTGCGATGCTGGTCGGCATGTGCTGCGAGGTCGTGCCACCGCAGGCCACGAGCGAGGAGAGGAAGACAAGAGAGAGGAGCTTCGTGCGCATGACACGCCTCGTATCACGGCTCCCGCGCCATCGACCACCCCTCCGCGATCCCGTGCCGTGCGCCTCGCGCCGTCCGTCCACGCGGGTGGCGCGCTCGCGGTCCGGCGGCTCCCAAGCTTGCCCCCTTGGAATCTCGCGCCGTGGTCACGCTATGCTTGGCGCATGAAGTACTTCGGCACGACCTGCTTGCTCATCCTCCTCACCGCCTGTGGTGGCGGTGATCTCACTCCCACCCGCGATGGCGGTGGCTCGGGCGACGCGGCGGCGGACGCGGCGGGTCGCGACGGCGGTGGCGGCGGTGGCGACGGTGGCGGCGGTGGCGACACGGGCACGCCTCCGGCGTGTGGTTCGATCACGGCCACCGTGCGGGACTTCCACGCCAGCCACCCCGACATGGAGGCTTTCCTCGGCAGCCTCACGGGCATCGTCGAACCCGACCTCGGATCCGATGGCCTGCCTGTCTACGCCCACCCCGGCCCCACGGCCGTGACCTCCGGTCCCGAAGCGTTCGACCAGTGGTACCGCGACGTCGACGGCGTGAACATGCGCTTCACCGTCGCGCTGCCCCTCACCGAGGGACCCGCGGGCGTCTTCACCTACGACAACCCCAACTTCTTCCCCCTCGACGGCATGGGCTTCGGGGAAGAGATCGACGGTCACAACTTCCACTTCACGACCGAGATCCACACGCGCTTTGTCTACCGCGGCGGTGAGGTCTTCACCTTCCGGGGTGACGACGACGTGTTCCTCTTCGTCAACAACCACCTCGCCCTCGATCTGGGCGGCGTGCACGGGCCCGAGGAGGGCACGGTCGATTTCGACGCCATGGCCAGCGAGCTGGGGATCACGCCCGGTCTCGCCTACAAGCTCGACATCTTCCACGCCGAGCGCCACACCTCCATGAGCAACTTCCGCATGGAGACGTCCATCGACTGCTTCCTGCTCGAGTAGGGAAGGGCGACCGAGTCCGGCTCGTCGTCGACGTTCGTTCGTGGGGTCCCAGACGAAGAAGACGCCGCCCGCGTGAGCAGGCGACGTCTCTCGGCAGCATCACTCGCCGAGGTTCAGCAGGCGCTGCCGCTGCTCATGCAAGTGAAGATGCTGCCGCTGGTCGTGCGGCACTCCTGGCAGCTCTGACCCGCGCCGCAGCCGGTCGCGCGGCAGTCGCCGCAGACCAACGTGCCGCAGCTGCACTCGTCGCCTCCCACGTAGTTGCAGCCGGCGGGTGGCCGCGCGCAGCTCGGCGTCGCGCAGACGCGGGCGTTGGGCGTGACGTCGAAGTGCGTGAGCGTGCCCACGTCGTAGCGCGCGAGATCGGCGGCGTTCAGCGTCCAGGTGCCGAGGGCGGAGGCGCTGCCGAGGTCGATCGCTTCGGCGAAGTGGAAGTCGTCGGCGGAGCCACCCTCGCGGCGCGTCAGCGTGAACACGCGGCCGTCGGGCGCGGTGAGGGTGACGACGAGATCACCACGCCACGGGTGGGTGATGTCCACCGTGACCTGCGCGACGTTCGAGGCGAAGGGGGCGCGCGCGTCGATGCTGGTGCTTACGCCGGCCACGTCGTTGTCGGGGATGAGCGTGTTCAACACGCACTCGCCGTCGTGGTCGAAGTCGACCCGGCCCGCGCGATGACAGTCGTTGCTGAAGGTTTGGCCGTTGCAGCCGCATACGGGCGCGACCTCTTCGGTGCACACGCTCGGCTCCACGATGCAGGTGCCGGCGCGATCGGCCATGCCACAGCTGCCCGTGCCTCGCCCGGCGTCGCAGACCAGACCCGCGCCACAACGCAGGCCCGCGATGCCACCGCAGGTGCTGCCCACGCCGCCAAGCGCCGGACAGAAGCGCGTGGTGCAGCGCCAGGCGCCGCCCACACAATCGCAGCTGTTGCAGTCGCGCGTGGTCGTCTCGCCGTCGTGGCATACGGGCGGAGGCGCGCAGTCCACCGCGCACGAGCCGGCGTTGCACTGGGTCGTGCCCGCGCACTCGACGTGGATCCAGGCGTTGCCGGCGGCGTAGCAGTCGTCGGGCAGGGTGCAGCTCGCGTCCGCGTGACAAGCGCCATCGGCGGCGCAGTAGAGCGCGTCCTGACAGTCGGCGCTGCTCGTGCAGGCGTCGCCCTCCGCACCCAGCACGGGCAGCCCGCACTGGTAGCCGCAGCGTCCGGCCTCGCAGGTGGTGTGGCCGATGCAGCGCATGTGGACGTAGGCGTTGCCCTCTGCGTCGCACTCCTCGACGGCGTGGCAGGTGCCGTCGGCGTGGCAGGTGCCGTCGGCGGCGCAGTAGAGCGCTTCGGCGCAGTCGGCGCTCGAGGCGCAGGCGGCGCCTTCCTCGCTCGAGGGCAGCGACGCGCAGTCCTGGAAGCAGGGCGCGACCAGGCACTCACGCACCACGGGGCAGTAGTTTCCCTCGCCGCAGTCCGCGTCGGCCAGGCAGCCGAGGCCGAAGACGTCGAGGGACGTGAGACGGAACCCGTAGCGCGTCACAGAGCCATCGCTGGTCAGGTGCAGCGCGAGGTCGCTGGTGTCGAAGACAGCCGTGGTCACGGCGCCGTAGCTGCCGCTGTAGCGCGCGAGCACGCGGCCCGTGCCCTGCTCCACCACGTCGAGGTCGTCGTAGCCGCTCTCGAGGTCCATCTGCTCGAAGTGCAGGCGCACCTTCGAGGCGCTGCCGGTGTAGCGGCGCAGATCGAACTCGTGGTCCTCGCCGTCGCCGTAGGGGTGATGCGATTCGATCACGGCGGGGACGCTCGTCCACACGTCGTTCGTGGCCTCGGCTGCGTCGCCGTAGGAGAAGCTCAGGCCCCAGGAGAGCAGGCGACCCGTGTCCTGCGCCGCGAGGTCCGCGACGTTCATGGTCCAGGTGCCGCTGGCGCGCTCGCCGTCGAAGGTGGCCACGTCGGCGGAGATCGTGAGGTCGTCGGCCGAGCCACCCTCGCGGTTCGCGAGCACATGCTCCGTGCCCGCGGGCGAGGTCAGCGTGACGCGCAGGTCACCGCGCCAGGTGTGACGGATCTCGGCGGAGACGTGCAGGGAGGCGACGGTCGCGCCTGGGTTGGCCACGACGAAGCTGCGCTCGAGGCCGGCGGCGTCGTTGTCGGGGATGGCCAGGTCGGGGGCGTCACTGAACTCGCGACGCACGGCGCAGTGGGCGGGCGGACAGGGGGCCACGAGACAGTAGATGGTCTGGCATTGCTCACTCGGGCCACAGTCGGAGTCGGCGGTGCACTCGGCAGCGAGCACGGCCTCGGACTTGGTCTGGAGCGATCCGTCGGGCGTGACCGACCCCTGCCCGTAGGAGCCGGGTTGGGCGGCGCAGGCTGCGAGCAGCACGAAGGAGACGGGAAGGAGTCGTAGATTTCGCATGGCGTCCTCGCCCACACATATCGTGGGTGGTTGAAGTGAACTGGGCGCCTATGTGGGCTATCCGCGCACCTGGTGCAAGGCATGTTTCGGCCTTCGCACAGCGCTCCTCGCGGACGTGGTCCGCTAGCGCCGAAGGCTGCCAAAGTTGCGCAATTTCGGGACGTTGCGAGGCGTCAATCGGTGGGGAGCTCGTGGCCTTCCACGTCGATCACGCCGTCGTGGCCCACCCGAGGCGGGCGCGGCCTGGGGTCCGCCGAGCGCGGTGGCTCCTGGCCCGGGTCGAAGCCGCCGAGGCCACCGAGACCGCCGAGTCCCGAGCCGAAGCCGAAGATCTGCACGTTGCCTTCGGCGATGCCGCGTTCGGCCCTGCGCTTGAGCCAGCGCGCCGCGACCCGGCGCGACGGTGGGAAGAGCAAGAGCAGGCCCGTGACATCCGTGAGCACCCCAGGGGTGATCAAGAGGATGCCGCCCACCAGCACCAGCAGGCCGTCCAGCACGCCCTCTTCCGGCATGCGGCCCTCGGCCAGCGCCGAACGCCAGCGTCCGAGCACGCGCAGCCCCTCGCGCTTGGCCAGCCCCGCGCCGAGCACACCCGTGACGAGCACGATGGCCACCGTCGGCAGGAAACCCAGGACGTGGGAGAGGGCGAAGAGGAGATAGACCTCCGCGAGCGGAACCAGGATGAAGAGCGCGAGCAGCATTTGTGCCCAGCCTAAGTCCGCCTCGCCGGCCGCGCTACGTGGGGCGGGAATTTCCCGAGCCCCGTCCCGAGCGCGGGACGGCGTGCGTGACGACTCGCGCGCCGCGTTGGTCGCATTTCGGCCATGCACATGAGGGACTTGCTGGTGTTGGCTCGGATGGTTCCCCTCCTCGGCTGCCATGACACCGGACGCGCGCTGCGTCCCCGGGCGGCAGCGGACTTCGACTGCCCCGTGGACAGCGTGGGCGTCGCCGGGCTCGGCGCGGGCGGCTATCGCGCCATGGGCTGCGGCAAGATGGCGACCTACGTGTGCACGACGGGTTCCGAGGGCTACCTCTGCGTTCGCGACGGCGATATCGAGCAGGCCAACGGCCGACCACTGGACCCTGCACATCCGGAGGAGGAAGGCTCGGCAACCTGCCCTCAACGCGGTCCGCTCTGTCGGGACATCGGACAGTGCATCGGGACGAGCGAGGTCACCGTCGCGTACGACGGCACGACCGTGCCCGTCAGGTTGTCGCATCCGGCCGATGAGACCGAGGCGACGCGCAGCTGCGTCGCGCGCGCGGCGTTGGCCCATCCACTCCCTGCGGGGAGCTACACGTGCCCACTGCCGACTCGAGCTGAGCCCGCACATTCTGCGCCTACACCTGACAGCGAATCCCCTCGCCGGCAGCGAGACGATCGGGCAAACCGAAGTGCCAGCCGCTTCCGGCCCGACGACGGCACCAGACGTGGAGGCCAGCGCGCGCCGTCTTGAACGCGCAGTGTTCCGCCATCCTCGCGTGCACCTCCACGGCCCAAGCTGCCGTGCGGCTCACGCCCGAGGGCGACGGGCTTCGCATCGAGCTACAGGGCGCGGCGGACAGCCCCGAGTCGGCCTGCGTTCAGAGCGCGATCGAGCGCGTGCCCGAGCTGAGCGAGCTGCACCTCACGCGGGCTGTGATTCAGCTCGTGCGCTGCCCCTGACGCGCACGCGCTAGCGGTCCTTGCATCGTCGCGGCGCCGAGGCTAGCGCGGCAGGGCGAAGATCACGGTCTCCTTCTGCTCGGTCGAGAGCGCGCACAGTCCACGTGGTCCGTCCGCCGCTGCGTATCGCGTCGTCGCGCCTCGCAACAGGGTCGCCGCACCGCTCTCCACGTCCACCGCGAACACGTCGAGGTCGCTGGTCCTCCGGTCGCGCCAGCCGGTAACCAGGTGCGCTCCGGCGCAGGCCAGCACGCCCCCTGGATAAGCGAGGTCATTCAGCGCGATCGTGCGGAGCGTCGTGCCGTCTTCGAGCGAGAGGGATTCGAGGCTCCTCTCGACACCACTCAGCCTGTCTTCGAGCTCGATCACGTGCTCGCCCGAGGTCCAGAGTCGGCCCGCGTGGACGTCGAGCGCCATCCTGTGGCCCTGCGACCAGTAGCGTCGCCGCCAGCGCACTTCCCCCGTCGGGACGTCGTAGCAAGCGAGGACGCGCTGGGGCTCGCGCGTGGAGTTGTAGTCGTAGTCGTGGCGCAGGCCCCAGACCAGAACGGTGTCGTCGTCGGGCATCAGCGTCTGCCACACCGAGAACTCGTCCGTGAGGATCTTGGCCAGGTCCATTCCGTCGCGCGCGTCGTAGACCCTCAGCCAGCGGTCGACCGGCGTGACGTAGCCCCCGTCGGCGACAGCCAGGCGCGCGCCGCTGGGGCTGAAGCAGACGCTGTCTCGCTCCAGCGGGTACTTCACGCCCTTGAGCGAAGCCATCACCTTGCCCGAAGGCCAGGCCACGAGCGTCACCGTCTTGTAGCCGGCGGCCACCGCCGCTCCGTCGGGGCTCGCCGCGCAGCCGAGGGGTGAGCCCAGCGGCATCTTGATCGCCTGCTCCGCGACCTTCGTCCACGCGCCCGCGGCGAACTGGTGCGCCAACACGCGCTTGTCGGGCGTCGAGGTCTGCTGGCCGAGCAGGGTCTCCCATCGGCGCTCGAGCACCATGAGGTCGCCGTTCGCCAAGAAGCCGAGGGTGCCGCCGACAGGTAGGGTCGCGATGGGGTCGAGCGCCGCGATGGCGGAGAGATCGAGGGTCACGTCGGTGCCAGCATCGGCGACGGAGGCGCGCGTGGTTCAACCGCAAGCCCAGCCGAAGGAGAGGTGATCGGGGTGTGCCGAACACTGGGTGAGGTGAGCGACGCCCATGTCCCCCCAGCCGTAGTCCAGAAGGCCCTCCGAATCGATCTGGAACACCAGCGCCTGAGGCTCGCCGCACTCCGTGCACTCCGGGTACTCGATGCCCTGCACCCAGGCCGGCCAGCCCGCGAGCTTCTCTCCCGTGAGCGGCCAGTCCTCGCCCAGCGCGTCGATGGTGGCGTCATCGAGCCCGGTGATGCCGAGCTCCTCGCCCTCCTCCCAGTTGGGATAGTCGTCCGTGGCCTCCCAACCGACGATGCGTTTGGCTTCGAAGCGCTCCCCCTCGACCGCGCTTGCCGCGCCCTTGGTCGTGGAATCGACGCGGCGCGCCACGACGCTCTTGGCGTTGGGGAAGAAGGCCTCGCAGTCGACCTCGCACAGCGGCTCCGCGTTGGTGCAGTAGAAGAGCTGGAGCAAGCCCGTGCCGCCGTAACGCGCGGGATCCGGCAGGGTCGCCACATCGAGCTGAAGCAGGAGCGGCATCGGGTGATTGCAGTTCGGACACACGGGGTGCGTCGTGCCCTCGGGCAGCCAGGGCGTGCCACCGAGCTTGCTGGCCTTGGGGTCGTCGTCCCCTTCGACCACGTCGGGTCGGTAGGCCGTTCGGCGGTGAGGGATGACGGCGTCGGGGATCGCGTGTGGCATCAGAACCTCCTGAGAGGCGCGAGCCTACTCAGGCGACGAAGGGCTGCCCAGTCCTGGTCGAAGGACGACGGTCGTCAGGTCAAACAGGCGTTGTCGACCACGCCGTCGCAGTCGTCGTCGAGGCCGTTGCAGGTCTCGGCGCGTGGCACGCACATCACGGGCGGGCAACCGAAGGAGATGTCGAGGCGCACGATGTCACCACTGCGTAGGCGGCCGCAGCTCGCGCCGTGAAGCGTGACGACGTTGCCCGTCGCGTCGTAGCTGAAGGCGTCGGTGGCGTCCTCGCTGAGCGGGATGTCGTTGGCGTTCACGAACACACCGGCGCCGTCCATGGGCGAAGTGGAGAGCGGCAGTGAGCAGCTCACGACGCGACGCGAGAGCTCGGCGAAGATGGCGTCGAGGTCGGCGCGGCTCTCGGCCACGAAGTAGCTCGGAGGCCCAGCGGGGTTGGGGAAGCCGCCCGCGCTCGCGACGGCCTCCAGGCTGGACTCCGACGCGCCAGTGGCGAAGCCGACCACCGCCACGGGGATGTCCGCCGCCGCCAAGGACGCCGCGAGCGCGCCCACCTCGGCGTCGCTCACGCCGCAGCTCACGCCGCCGTCCGTGACCAAGACAGCGAAGCTGCGACGTGTGGGATCGGCGAGCGCGGGCAGGCCCATGGCGCTGGTCAGCGCGTCGGCCGTGGGCGTCTCGCGCGGTTGGGTCGTGGTGTCCGTGTTGTCGAGGCCGCACAGGCCGAAGGGTTGGATGGCGTGGCGCGCGAGCTCGGTCCGGATCGCGGCGGCGTTCATGGGACCGGGCACGACCTCGGCGTCGACGGGCATGCCGCAGCCCTCGCGCGGATCCGGGAAGGCCATCAGGCCCCAGTAGACGCGGCTCTCGAAGCCCGTGACCAAGGTCTGCACGGCCTCGCGCGCGACGTACCAGCGCGTGTTGAGTACACGGTCAGCGTGCGACCACTGCCGGCTGAGGCGGCGGCGTGAGAGCGTGCGGCGATGGCACGCAAGTCTACGATGTCGGGGATG
>JAACVI010000187.1 GCA_009992505.1 Myxococcales bacterium | reverse complement strand
GTTGGGGCGCGTGGCGACGGCGAAAAATGTGCTGGAAGGTAGGCGGATGGTGCGCGTCGGGCGCGTCGCTCTACGGCGCTTCGCGAAAATGTGCTGGAAGGTAGGCGGAGGGTGCGCGCACGTCTCCCGGAAGGTAGGCGGAGGGTGCGCGCACGTCTCCCGCGGCGGCGTCTTGGCAGACGCCCGCAAGAGCCGCGGGGGTTCAGCGGATCAGGGCGGCGAGGTCCGTGTATTCGATGCCGACGCCGGTGGCGACGGCTTCGTAGGTGCACGCCCCGTCCCAGCAGTTGACGCCGCGGGCGAGGCCTGGGTCCTGACGGACGGCTTCTTCGACGCCCAGGTTCGCCATGCGCTGCGCGTAGGCGAGGGTGACGTTGGTCAGTGCGAAGGTGCTGGTCTGTGCGACCGCACCGGGCATGTTGGCCACGCCGTAGTGGACCACTCCGTCGACGTCGTAGGTGGGGTTGTCGTGGGTCGTGGCGTGGATGGTCTCGATGCACCCGCCTTGGTCGATGGCGACGTCGACCACGGCCGAGCCGTGCTGCATCGACGAGATCATCTCGCGGCTGACTAGGCGCGGCGCCTTGGCGCCCGGCACGAGCACGGCACCGATCACGAGATCAGCGCGCGCGACCTGCTCCGCCACCGAATGCGGGTTCGAGTAGAGCGTCTCGATCTGCCCCTGGAAGATGTCCTCCAGGTAGGCCATGCGCTCGTGGTTCAGGTCCATCACCGTGACCTGCGCGCCCATGCCCACGGCGATGCGCGCGGCGTTACTGCCGACGATGCCGCCGCCCAGGATCACCACACGACCACGCCGGGTTCCGGGCACGCCGCCGAGCAACACGCCCTTGCCGCCGCGCTCCTTCTCGAGACACGTGGCCCCGACCTGCGTCGCCATGCGTCCGGCCACTTCGCTCATGGGGCGCAGCAACGGCAGCGAGCCATCCTTGGCTTCGATGGTCTCGTAGGCGATGGCGCGCACGCCGGTCTTCATCAGCGCGTCCGTCAGCTCCGGCATCGGCGCGAGGTGGAGGTAGGTGAAGAGTGTGAGGTCCGAGCGGAAGAACTGGAACTCGCTGGGCAGCGGCTCCTTGACCTTCATCACCAGCTCGGCGCTCCAGGCGTCGGCGGCCGTGGGCACGATGCGCGCGCCAGCTCGCTCGAACTCGGCGTCACTCACGCCCGAGCCGAGTCCTCCGCCCGCTTGCACCAGGACCTCGTGGCCGTCGTTCACCAGGCTGGCTACGCCGCCGGGGTTGATGCCTACGCGGTACTCGCGCGTCTTGGTCTCTGTCGGAACGCCGATTTTCATACTGAACTCCTGGGAAGGCGCCGAATCTAGCGCCGGGCCGGCTCACGGGAAAGGTCCAATCGAGTCCAGAGGCCCGGACGCGTGAGGGATCTCTGGCGCCACCCTGGAGGATGGGATAGAGCGCCCGCGATGACCGGACGGCGCGCGCGGTCGTGGAAGCCATGGGCCTTCGGGGGGCTCGCGCTCGCGTTGGGCCTCGCCGCGTTGGCCTTTGGCGTCAGGACGCCCAACGGTGCGGCCGACCTGGCGGACGAGCTCTCCGACCGGGGCGTGCTCGTGCGCGTCGGAGACTCGGACCTTGACGTGCTCGCCCCCGGGGCGACCCGCATCGTCCCGCTCTCCGCGGCGCCCGACGTCGCTCGCGCGCTGGCCCAGACGGACCCCGAGGTGCTGGGGCACGCCCTCGACGCCGGGGGCTTCCATGGCCTGCTGGTCGACGGTCGCGTGCGGGGCTCGGTCGAGCACGACGCCAGCCTCGAGGCGCACCTCCACGCCTACGCCTATGTGCCCTCGCTGCGCGGCGTCTACCTCGCGCCGGCGGCGGCTCTCTACCTGCGCGCGGAGCATCCCGAGGTGCGCGGTCCCATCGGTGAGGCCGCGGCCCGCGTGGCCCGAGCCATCGTGGCCGGGCAGCCTCCGCCTCGGGTCACGCTCTTCCCGGAGCCGCTGAGGCGCATCGGTAGCGTCGAGGTGATGGTGCTCTTGCGTCGTGACGGGCACCCGCGTCTCTGGCGCAGCGCTCGTGGCAGTTCGATCGCGCGGGCCCTGACCACGGCCGCAGTCGTGGCCCGTCAGCGTTGGCAAGAGCGTGAGCAGGCCATGGGTGGAAGCCTGGATCGCGCCTTGCCGCGCATGGACGTCGAGGTCTCCCTCCTGCTCGACGACGGCAGCCTCGGCTCTCGACGCCCGGCCTTCCTCGATCGGGTCATCACGCCACGTCACGGAGTCGCCTACGAACGCACGGGCGCGTGGCGCTACCTGCTGCCGCAAGCGACGCAACGCGCAGGGGAGGGGTCCGCCGAGCGCGCCTACGCGCAGCTCTTCGAGGACAGCGGTCTGCCGCCGGACTCCCTGCAACGCGCCGACCTTCGGCTCTATCGTCTGGTCATGGCCCAGGTGGGTGTCTCGCCGGCTCCGCGTCCGACCATCCGCACGCCGTCCCATGACGGGGGAGTCGCGGACGATGGACTCGAGTCCGGCGACCGCGCGCGCGCGACCGACGCGGGCACCGAGTAGCGTCTCGGGCTGGCGACCTTCGCCGCGCCGCATAGCGTGATCGGCTCTCGACCGCCGCGCCCTAGGCTTCGCTGCGACGCGCCGCGGGCAGGCGCACGACGAAGGTGGTGCCGCGTCCTGTTCGGCTGCGCACTTGGATCAGTCCACCCGCTGCCGTCACCAGGCGCTGGGACACGGCGAGGCCCAGCCCCGTGCCGCGCTCCCGCGTGGTCACGAAGGGCAGGAAAAGCGTGTCGCGCACGCTAGCGTCGATGCCGGGGCCCGTGTCTTCGACGTGGACCTCGACTCCGTGCCCGCGGCTCTCGCGCGTCGAGAGGGTGACGCGACCGCCCGTGCCCATGGCTTGCACCGAGTTCTGCACGAGGTTGATCAGCACCTGCCTCAAGCGCACGCCCTCGATGGCCACGAAGGGAAGCTCGTTGGCCAGTTCGCACACCACCTCGGTCTCACTCGAGCTGAGCTCGGGGCCGAGGATCTGCAGCGTGCGCTCGACGGCCAGGTTCACGTCCAGCGGTGCAGCGTCGCTTCGGCCAGGTCGAGCGTAGTCGAGGAAGGAGCCGACGACATGATCGAGGCGGTCCACTTCTTCCACGATGATGTCGAGGAACTCGCGCCCCTCGTGTGCGGAGGTCTCGGGATCCTCGAGGTACTGCGCGGACGCCTTGATGGCTCCGAGGGGGTTTCGAATCTCGTGCGCGAGACCGGCGGCCATCTCACCGAGGGAGGCGAGCCGGTCGCGCTCCTTCATGTCGAGGTAGAGCCGTGAGTTCTCGAGCGCGACGGCCGCTTGGTTGGCGACGGCGCGCAGGAACTGCACCTCCTCGGGGCTGAAGGCGTCGCGCACGCGTTCGTCACGCACGCAGAGTAGACCGTAGAGTTCGCCGTCGGTGGAGCGGATGCCGAGGCAGATTCCGGCCTGGAGCGCCTCCATCGTCTGCAAGAGCTCGTACAGCGTCTCGGCTTCGCGGTCTTCTCCCAGCTCGCGACGCTCCTCCAGCTCGCGCTCCACCCACTCGAGCACGACGGCGCCACCCGAGTCGAGGCGTGTGGTCAGAGGTCGCGCGGGTCCCAGCTCGAGCCGCTCCGGAGGCGCCGTGCCGAAGTGGCCGTGCAGCTCGTAGCGCAGGCGCTCCGGGCCCACGAGGTAGAGCGCCGCGTGCGTGACGCGTCCGCTCAGCTCGAGCCCGTCGAGCAGCGTTCGCACGAGATCATCCACCTCGAGCACGTGGGCGATGCGTCCCTTGAGGTCGGCCAGCGTGTGCTCGAAGTCGTGACGCTCGCGCAGGAAGATCTGCGAGATCATCTCTTCGACCTTGTCGCGCAGGGGATCGAAGAGCACCAGCATCACCAACGCCGACACCACGCCGTGCAGGAAGAACTGTCCACCCGTGCCTTTGACCAAGGCCCAGAGCACCGCCGCCAGGGCGAAGGCGAGCACGGTGAGCACGGCCAGACGACCCGCGAGCTCGTACAGATCGAGCAGCCGTTCGCGCGCGATGGATTGGGCCAACACGTAGAGGAAGACCAACACGAGCACGGTGCCGACGGGCGGCAGGTCGAGGCCGACGAGCGGCAGGTACTCGAGGATGGTGAACGTGCCCGCCAAGGCGCCGACCAAGCCCAAGAAGCGCAGACGCGCGCGCTCGAAGCGTGAGCGTGCTGCGGCGGAGCGCTCCCAGAGCAAGTAGAGCGAGGCGAAGACGAAGACGAAGACGTTCACGAAGAGCGCCGTGCCGACGAAGATGCTGTTGTAGAAGGGCGTCAGCGTGGCCACGAGCAGCGCGCCCGCGGAGATCAACGCGGCCCGATTCAGCCTGCGCGCTCGCAGACTGCCGGGCTCCGCGAAGGCGCCGAAGAAGCTCACGGCGGCCAGGGGGAGGAACACGCCGACCATCAGGTTGAGACGTCGCGTGATCGGGCTGTGGAGCACACCCGCGAGGAAGGTCGTGAGGTACCAGAAGCCGATGTTCAGGCCGAAGAGGCCGAAGGCGCGATGGGTCCGGCGCTTGCGTGATCGCAGCAGCACGCTGGTCGCGATGGCGATGGCCAGGAGCGACGCCGTCAGAGAGGTCTGGGTCCGAAGGTCCACGCAAGGCGCAGGGTACACCGTGACGCGCACGTCGTGGCTGTCGCTGCTCGTGACGCGGAGGGTTCGAACGAGCCGGGAGAGAAACCTCGGCGAGGGTCTTGCGCCCACCGTGACCGCGCGCTATTGGTACTACCAATGAGTGGTGATACCAATTTGAAGGTCCCGACCAAGACCCGACGCTCGGCCTCGGGCGACACCACGGATCGCCTTCGCCGCGCCATCCTGGACGGCCAGTATCCGGTGGGCAGCCTGCTCCCGCCGGAGCGGACGCTGTCGGAGACCTTCGGCGTCAGCCGGCTCACGCTGCGCTCCGCCATCGCCCACCTCGAGACCGAGGGTCTCTTGCGACCGCAGCAGGGCGCCGGCACGCGCGTGCTCGACTACCGGACCAGCGCGGGCGTGGATCTGCTGGGCGATCTGCTGGGGCTCTCGCTCTCGCGCGGCAGTCTGCCCGCCGAGCTGCTCGGGGACCTGCTCGAGCTACGCCGCATGTTGGCCGTGGAGGTCCTGGGTCTCGCCGCCGAGCGCGGCGCGCCCGAGGAACATCGCGCTCTGCGGGAGCATCTTCTGCATCAGACCTCGCTCGTGGGAGACGCCGAGGCCTACGTGGAGGCCGATCTGAAGATGGCGCGCATGCTCGTGTGCGCGAGTCACAACGTCGCCCTCGAGCTGCTCTCGAACAGCTTGGCGCGCGTGTTGGTGGCGGCGCCGAGCTTGGCACCCGCCTTCCTGGTCAACGCGGACGGAACCTTAGCGGCCTACGCGCGCCTGCTCGCGTTGGTCGAGAGCGGCGACGGCATGCGCGTGCGCAAGGAAGCCCGGTGCCTGCTCGAAGAGCTGGATGAAGACACTCTGGAGCGCGTTCGCGCGCTCGCGCCGGCGACTCCGGCGAAGACGACGCAGCACCTAGGAGGAACGGCATGAGGCTACTGAAGATGGAGCAGCGCTGGCTCGAGGCGGCTCTGGCGGGCTTCGCGCCCGAGGATGGTCCGGGGCTCGCGCCTCGCCCTGGCGAGGTCGACTGGCGCGCGAGCTTCGAGCGCATGGCCGATTCCTCGAATGGCCAAGCCAAGGTGGGCATGCGCGCCGCCGTTTGGTTGGCCGGGCTCGCGCCGATGTGGCTCGAGGGCAAACCCCACACGTTGATCGGTCTCGCACCCGAGGAGCGCGCCTCGCTGCTCGAGCGGCTGCTCGCTCACCGCTCCTTCGCGGTGCGTGAGCTCGTGCTGCTGCTCAAGCTGCAGGCCGCCTTCGCGCTGCTGGGCACGGCCACGGCGCGTGCGCGTTCGGGCTACGATCGCGATCGTCCCGCGCCCCAGGAGAGCGCCGCGTCCCTGCGTCAGCTGCACGTCGTCAGCGAGTCGAGCCTCGAGGGAGGTCGGTCGTGAAGCGGGCGACTCTGGACGAGGCCGACTTCGTCATCGTGGGCACGGGCGCTGGCGGCGCGACGGCCGCGCGCGTGCTCGCGGCTGCCGGTCATTCGGTCGTGATGCTGGAAGAGGGCGCGCGTCTGAACACCTCGGAGCGCCCCCGGGACGCCGGCGGTGCGCTCGCGCAGGCCATGCGCGATGGCGGCTCGCAGGTCGCCTTCGGCAGCGCGCCGATGCCGCTGCTCCAAGGACGCTGCGTGGGCGGCAGCACCGCCATCAACTCGGGCATCATCTGGCGCATGCCCGACGACGTGGTCGAGGATTGGACCTCGCGCTTCGGGCTCGGTCACCTCGTCGATCCCGCGGTGACGGATCCGATCTACGATCGCATCGAGGAGGAACTTGAGGTCACCCCTACGGGGGATGAGGTGCTCGGAGGCAACGCCAAGGCCATGGCCCGTGGCGCCGAGGCCCTCGGCCTGCCCGGCGCACCCATGCGACGCAACGCCGGCCGCTGTCGCGGCAGTGGAGAGTGCTTGCAAGGCTGCCCCGGCGAGCGACGTCAGAGCATGGACGTGTCGTACATCCCGCGCGCGCTCGCGGACGGAGCGAGGCTCCACACGCACGCTCGGGTCGAGCGCGTCTTGGTCGAGCGAGGGCGCGCCGTCGGTGTGCGCGGTCGTAGGCTCGACGCCAGCACGGGCCGAAGTCGGGCGACCTTCGAGGTCCGCGCTCGCCGCGGCGTGGTCCTCGCAGCGGGCGTCGTCCACACGCCGCTGATCCTTCTGCGCAGTCACGTGGCTGGCCCGGTCGGTCTGCATTTTCAATGTCATCCCGGCGCGGCGATGCTCGGTCGCTTCGACACGCCCATCCGCATGAGCTTCGGAGCCACCCAGGGCTACGAAGTGCCCATGCGCGAACGCGGCTACAAGCTCGAGTCGCTCTCGCTGCCTCCCGAGATGCTGGCGGCGCGCATCCCTGGCACGGGGGCCGAGTGGCAGGAGCGCATCGCCGCGCTCGACCACTACGCGCAGTGGGCCGCCCAGTCGCGCTTCGAGGCGCAGGGTCGCGTGCGGCTCGGTTTCGGAGGCACGCCCTGGGTGAACTACGAGCCCACCGAGCACGACATCGCCAAGTTGAAGGAGGGCCTCGTGCTGCTCGCGCGCATGATGTTCGAGGCGGGCGCACGAGAGGTCTACCCGGGCATCGGTCACGTGCCCGAGGTGCTCCACGGTCCGGACGACGTGCGCTTGCTCGAAGCGGCGGCGACCACGCGTCCGGATCTGCACCTGATGGCGTCCCACCTCTTCGGCACCGCCCGGGCTGGCGTCGATGCGAGCGATAGCGTCGTGGGTCCGAACCTCGAGGCCCACGGGATGCGCGGGCTGTTCGTGATGGACGCGAGCATCTTCCCCACCAACCTCGGCGTGAACCCGCAGCACTCCATCATGGCCGTCGTCTGGCGCGCAGCGACCGAGCTCGCCGCGGAGGACGCGGGGCGCGTGGCCCGGGCCGGATGAGCGCCTCCTCGGCCATCACCCTCCTCGACGGCCCTCTGGGCACCGAGCTCGCGGCGCGAGGCGTCTCGACCTCGTTGCCCCTGTGGAGCGCGGCTGCGCTGGACTCGGCGCCCGAGGTGGTCGCCGCCATCCACGCCGACTACGCCGCGGCCGGCGCGCGTGTGCACACGACCAACACGTTCCGGACCCGCCCGCGCGACGCCGGCGAACGTTGGGAGCTGCTCGCGCGTCGTGCCGTGCGCCTGGCCCGAGACTCGGTTCCCGCCGGGCATCGGGTGGCCGGCTCCATCGCGCCCCTCGCCGACTGCTACCGGCCGGATCTCAGCCCGACCGACTCGCGACCGGAGCATCGAGACCTAGCGCGCTTGCTGGCGGAGGAGGGTGTGGATCTCCTGCTGTGCGAGACCTTCGCCCACGTTCCCGAAGCGCTGGTGGCGGTCGAGGAGGCCGTGGCGACGGGGCTCCCGACCTGGGTGAGCTTCACCGCCGGTCCCGACGCGGACCTGCTCACGCCCGCGCGGCTGGCGGCAGGCGCGCGGGAGGCTGTGGCCCTCGGTGCGGCGGCCGTGCTGATCAACTGCACGAGCGCGACCCGCACGCTTCCCTACGTGCGCGCGCTGGCGGAGCTGGGCGTGCCCTTCGGCGCCTACGCCAACGCGGGCGCTCCGGACGACGCCATCGGTTGGCGAACCTCGCCGGAGCCCGGTGCGGAAGCGTATCTTGAGCTGGCGCGTGCCTGGGTCGACGCGGGCGCCACGATCCTCGGCGCGTGCTGCGGCACCGGCCCGGCGCACATCCGCGCTCTGGCGCAGTACTTCAGCCGTCGCGCAGCTAGCAGGCCGCGCGACGGCTGACGAAGTCGGCGGCTCGAGTCGGAGCGGACCTCCGACGACGGCTGCTAGAGCGCCGACGGCCTTCCGAGCCCAGAAAGCCGGGAGCGCGACGGCCGTCAGGCGCCGTCGGACACGACGAGGCGATGCTGAAGCATCGTCGACGAGCGGCCGGCCGTGCCTGGCGGCGGTCCCGCCGCGGAATTCGGGTGGTTTCAAGCCGTTCGGTGCTCTAGGACGAGAGGCTTCCGACGGGCGCCGCCAGGGGCGCCACGGGCGCGGCGGTCGCGGCACCTCGGCTGTCGGTCTCGCTGCCCGCACCATCATGGGCGGGCGTGTTCGGCTGCGGGGTCGGGTCCACGTCGGGCGTCGCGTCTTCGGGCGGAGCCGGGGGCATGATGTCC
>JAACVI010000465.1 GCA_009992505.1 Myxococcales bacterium | reverse complement strand
CGCCCAGGCGCTGCGCGAGTTCGCGGTATGCCGCCCTCTCCTCGGGCACGACGTCGAAGTCCGCCTCCGCCATCTCCCAGGCCAGCGCCAGCATCAGCTCGCGCAGCGTCGGATGCGTGAGTCGCTCTTCGACAGCGTCGAGTGACGAAGGCGCGTGCACCTCGGCGACGAGCTCGTCCGCCGTGTCCTCGTCGAGCCCGCTGTACGCGATGATCTGCGAGAGCAGGTGCGACTCCTCGGGGTCGAGATCGCGATCCGCGTTCGCCATCCAGATGCAGACCTCGACGGCCGCGCGGCGCTCGCGCGTGACGACCTCGTCGCTCTGTTCGTCCATCCAGGCACGCAGCGCGTCGAGGGCCTCCTCGCCGACGACGTAGGCGGCCACGCTCATGCCGGCCTTGCCGGCCTCTCCGACATCGGCTGCCGTGAGCACGCCCCCTCGCGCCAAGCTCCCCAGCCATGCTGACATCGCCACCGCGGATTTGCTCATGCCGAGAGCGTAGGGGATCGGGGCCTCGGGGAGAAGACGCACCCGCCGCGCTCTAGCGGGGCTTGTTCATCCGTGCCACCTTCTCGCGATGAACGCACCCGTCCAGCCACTCGCCCGGGGTCGACGCAGAGTCTCGGCATCGATCGGGCCGTCGCTCTCCCGTGCGGCGCTCTGTCTCGCGCTGAGCGCGTGCTTGCTCGCGCCGCTCTCGGCGAGCGCCCAGCGCACGGGTGGCAGCTTCGGCGGCGGCAGCTTCCACAGCTCGGGCAGCAGCTCGAGCAGCAGCCCCTCCTACCACAGCAGCCCCTCGAGCAGCACGTCCTCGAGCAGCGGGTCCTCGGGCTTCCGCTCCTCGAGCTCGAGCGGCTCCTCGAGCGGATCGTCCTACAGCGATAGCTCCTCCGGCGGCGGCCCTTCGGCGGTCAGCCCCCCGACGCGGCTCGAGAAGCTCGTCGGGATCTGGGCAGGTCCCTTGGTCGGCCTGGTCTGTGTGCTGATCGTGGGCGGCTTCGCGTTCTATTTGCGTCCCGGCGGTTCCCGGAGGGCGCGACGCGCGGAGATCCAGCTCGGCCGCTCGAGCACGACCTCATCGCAGATCAGCTCCTGGATGGGCATGGACGTGACGGCGATCTCGGTCGCGCTCGACTCGAGCTCGCGCCGCTTCGTGCAGCAGCGTCTGATGGCCCTGGCCAAGGACGGAGACACGGACACGCCCGCTGGCCTGGCTCAGCTGTGTCGTCAGACCAGCAAGCTGCTGCGCGAGGTGTCGCCTGCTTGGCTCTACGCCGGCGCCAAGAATTACGACCCGATGGACGCCGAGGTCGCCGAGCGCACCTTCCGCGCTCTGGCCACCGACTTCCGTGCGCGCTTTCGTCACGAGGTCGTGCGTGCGGAGGGAGGCGATGTGCGTGAGGCCTCCGCGCCGGAGCAGCGCGCGCGACCCGAAGAGGGGGAGGGCCTGGCGGTCGTGACGATGATCGTGGCGGCACGCACCGAGCTCTTCGACCTCGCGGATCCGCGGTCCGTCGATGAGCTTCAGATCGCGCTCACGGCGCTCGGCATGCTCGCGGACGGAGCGCTCGTGGCCTTGGAGGTGGTGTGGTCGCCGGCGGAGGAGAACGACCGCATGAGCAGCGCCGAGCTCGAGATGCTCTACCCCGAGCTGGGCAAGGTCGACGAGTCCAGGCTCGCGGGTCGCGTCGTCTGTGCGAGCTGCGCGGGTCCCTACGCCGCCGAGCTCGGCGCGTGCCCCCACTGTGGTGCGCCCCCGGCGAGAAGAAACGGCTGAAGGAGCGCCACGCGGCGTGCTCGAAGGACAGTCGAAGTCACGAACGGTGCTCGTCGATACCTTCGCGGCCGCCGCCGCTGCTGCTGCTGCTGCTGCTGGTGCTGGTGCTGCTGGCCTGGGCGCCGGCTTCCGTCCGATCACGACGGACTACCACCGCCGCTTCCGTCACGAGGTGGTGCGCGCGCCGAGGACGGTGAGCTGCTCCAAGCCATGCTGCCGGAGTAGGTGGCGCGCGCCGAAGAGGGCGCGGGCGTGGTGGTCGCGACCCTGATCGTGGCGGCGCGCAACGAGCTGCTCGATCTCACGAATCCACACGACGCGGACGAGCTGCGCATGGCGCTGAGGGCGCTCTCCGCCATGCAGGGGAACCCGCTGGTCGCGCTCGAGGTGGTGTGGTCTCCGGCGGAGGAGAACGTCCGCATGAGCACGGCGGAGCAGGAGTCACTCTCCCCGGAGCTGAGCAGGCTCGACACGGGCAGCGCCGCCGGTCGCGTCTTCTGCGCGAGCTGTGGTGGACCCTACGCCACGGAGCTCGGAGAGTGTCCCCACTGCGGCGCGCCTCGACCGGCCGAAGCCGGCTGACGGCTCGCGGGCGTTGCACTCTCGCTTCTCGCGCGGAGAGCTTCCGATGCGTATAGAGTAGCGGCCATGACGTCCTCTCGCTCTTCGCGCAGCTTCGCGCGCACCCGCTTTGGGCTCCTGATCACGGCATCGGTCTTCGCGCTGGGGCTCGCGCTGCTCCTGCCCTCGGACGCGTCGCTCTTCGCGCCCGCAGCGGCGGCGGCGCAGTCCACGGGCGGCAGCTTCGGCGGCGGCAGCTTCGGTGGGGGTGGTGGTGGCGGCGGCGGTGGCAGCTACGGCGGTGG